>NZ_BAAJYS010000105.1:0-12107 GCF_057543315.1 Acidovorax sp. KPB24-07 | reverse complement strand
GCCTGGCCATAGAGCTTGTTCACCCACTGCGACATCTCCTGCACGCCAGCGCCCAGGATGCGGCCCATGGCTTCGTTGCCGGAGATGCCCACCGTGCCCAGCGCGCCAGTGCCGTTGCTGACCACCGCCACGTTGCCACTGTCGCTCTTGATCAGCGAGGCGGCGCCGGCGCCAGCGGCGGTGATGAGGGCCTGCGAGCCGAGGTACTGTTGCGCGTTGCTGCGGCGTTCGCCGCTGACGCAGGGGATGCCGTGCGGATCGCTGATCCAACCCAGGCCGCCCAGGATGGGGCCGTGGCCATCGGCGGCGTTGCCCGTGCCCGCGTTGGCTTGGGTATTACCCCCCTGGCCCTTGTCCTCGGGCACCGTCCGGATCGTGCCGTCGCGAAACACGAAGGTCACGGAGCGGATCTGGCCGCGCACGCACGACAGCGTCCAGTCGCCCGATGCGGTGCCGCTGACCACGGCGCCCGCCACTTCTGGCAGGTCGATGCCGTTGGCCGTGAGGTTGTCCGGACCGATCAGTACCTTGAAGGGGTAGGGGTCGTTCACTGTCCCGTCGATGGGAACGCGCCCGATCAGGGCCGTCATCGCGACCGACCCCATGAGCGTCGCGTTGGTGGGGACCGTGTAGACCGCCTTGGCCGAGGCCTTCGCCGACGCGCCGGCATCGGCCAGGGCCGCCGCCGAGGACAGGGCCGATGGGCCTCCGGCGGGATCGGCCGCGCCGAAGTGCATCGGAAACCGGTCCGCCTTGCCGGTCGCCGCCGCACCCTTGGCGCCTTCCGGTCGCGCATCGTCGGGTTCGATCCAGCGCACCCCGCGCGAGCCGGCTGCCGTGCCGAATCCCTTGCCATCGCCCTCTTCCAGCCCGAGGCCGACCGGCAGGTCCGCGTTGCCGTTCTTGCCGCCCATCTGGTCGAGCTTGTGCTGCAGGTCCTGCAGCAGCCCCTGGGTCTGCTGCTTGTCGCCGGCCACCTGGTCGCGCTCTTGCTGCAGGCGGCTACGCTCGCTGTCGAGCGCGGCCTGGATGCGTTGGTCGATGGCGCTCTCACGCTGACGCAGGCGCTCGTTCTCGGCGCGCTGGTTCTTGTTGTCGCCCAGCGAGGTCTGCAGCTCGTTGCGCAACTGCTTGACCTGCGCCACGAGCGTGGCCACCGTGTCGCGCGGCGTGTCGCCATCGATGCCGAGTGCCTTCATCTCCTCCGGGGTGAGCTGGGCGGCCACCTCGCCCGAGACCGCGCGATCGGTCTTGCCCCCAGAAAACACCTGGATCCCCACGAACACCAGCAGCGCGGCCATCGGGATCATCAGCCACTTGAGCAGGCCGTTACTTTGCATGGGGGTCTCCCGGGGAGGGCTGCGCATCCGCCTCGCTGCCGGAAGCGCGCGGCAGGTTCTGCGCGGCGTCGATGCGGCTGATGCGCGGCAGCAAGGCGTCGGCCAGGCCACGCCCGCGCGTCACCAGGTACAGCACCGTGGTATCGGTCGGATCGCCCGCCGGTCCCAGGCCCGGGTGCTGGAACGTCGCGGCCACGAAGTCCCCGAGCAGGGTGCGCGGATCGAGGTCGATCCAGCGCGGCGAGGTATTGGTCAGGCGGACCGCGGTGACCCATTGATCTTCCATGCGCCAGGCGGCGAGCGGCTGCGCCGCACGGGCAGGGACGGTGCCAGGGTGTCCAGGTCCAGGCCGCGGCGCAGGGTGGCCTGCGTGACCCCGCGCACGGGCTCCACGGTGCGCAAGGGCGCGTACAGATTCTGGGCGGCGTAGCGGGTGAGCACCACCGCGATGGGGGTGTCGCGCCGGGCGGTGGATGCGGCCTCCGGTGTCGATGGGGCGGTGGCATCGGCTGGCGGTTCGGTGTCGGCGCCGCCGCTGGCGCGATCGCGCGCGCCATACCGCGGGGCTGGTGCCTCGCCCTCGACGATGCGCACCGGCTCCAGCGGCGCCTGTCCCTCCTTCGCCGGCTCGGCGGCGATGTCCAGCAGGATCAGCGCACCGCTGTCTGCGTCCTGCAACTGCAGGCGCGTCGGCTCGATCGCCTCGCTGGCCTTGAGGTAGATCGCGCCGCCCGCGCTTTGCACGCGCAGGCGGTCGGTGATCTCGGCCGGCACGCCGACGCGCACGTTGCGGTCGATGAAGAGGACGCGTTCTTCGCCGATGCGCAGCGGCACGGCGAGCGGCAGGCGCTCCCAGCGCAGGATCTGCAGCGCGTGCGCCGCGGGCGCGCCGCCCCACAGGACGCAGGCGCCCAGCGCCAGGGGCAGGACGAAGCGCTTCATGGATGGCCTCCGGACGGCGTGGGGGTTGGGGTGGTGGGCGCGAGCGTGGAGGGCAGCGTGGCGGGGGCTGGCGCCGAGGCTGCAGGCGTGGGCGACGCGATGCGCTGTGGTGTGCCGCTGTAGCAGTCCAGCGCGAGCCCGAACGGGTTGCGCTCGGGATCGACGTCCAGGCGCACCACTTTCAGCGGATAGCGCACCAGCGCCCGCTTGACCTGCTCGCCGCCGTAGTACTCGTCGGCGCTGACGTCCAGGGTGACCACCCAATCGCGCTCGGACAGCACCTTGACCCGCGCCGCGGGATCGTCGCCGTAGCCGCGGCCGGGCAACTCGTACAGGCCCCGCACGCGCTGGCGCAGCTCGCCGTTGCTGCGCCGGGCTTCGTAGTCCTGCTGCAGCAGGGCCTGGCAGGCGGGCGTGAGGTAGGCGGACAGGGTGCGCAGGTTGCGCGGGTAATCGTCCTCGCCATTGGTGGGCCAGCGGTTGAGCTGCTGGAAGACGTAGAGAGCGAACGCATACACGCTCTCCGGCGGCACGTCCCACCACTTGCGCGTGCTGCCCGAGCGCAGATCCGGCGGCACGTGGATCGTGAGGTGGCGCGGCGCGTTCCACCAGCCCAGGCCCAGCAGCAGCGCCAAGGCGAACAGCGCCGCCCCGCCACGCCGCAGGGTGGTGACGTGGGCCTGTAGGTGCGCCACTTCGTTCTTGAAGCGGCTCATGGCGTTCGGCCCCGCGGCCGGGGGCGCCGAATACGCGACGTCCGGCGCGTGGTCCAGCCACCCGTGCGGGTCACCAGGCCACGGCCACCGAACCGCACCGCCCAATGGGGATGGCGCAGCGCCAGCTGCCACTGCATCTGCCGGTACAGCCAGGTGTCGGGGCGCCCGCGCTTTTGCCGGCGCAGGAGACCGCCGCCGATGAACACGCCCGCGGCGATGCCCGCCACGATCATCGTCGGCACCATGGCCACGCTGCGCGTGAGCCAGGCCAGCGGCAGGCCTGCGATCAGCCCGGCCGCGGCGGACAGGCCCGCGCAGATCCAGAGCTCGTCGGCGGTGAGGCCGCGCACGACCACGGGCTGGCGATTCAGGCGATGCGGCAGGAAGGCCACGAGGCCGTCGCGCGGTGTGTCAGGGAGAGCCATCGGCGCGCAGCCCTACAGGATCGCTGTGGCTTTGGTCAGCAGCCAGATGCCGACCACTAGGAGCATCGCGCCCACGGCCACGGTCAGGCCGAACTGGCCCCACGTCGCGCGGCCGGTGTGGATTTCCGAGTAGCGCGTGTAGGCGTGGTAGCAGACGCCGATGAACATCGACGCCACCACGAGCAGGGCCACCAGCAGCACGATGTCGTAGCCGTAGTTTTGCAAGGTCTTGAGGATGCCGCTGCCGGCACCGCGCGAGGGGTCTTCCATGGTGGGCAGACCCGAGGCGCGTGCCGCCGGAGCCAGCGGCAGGAGGGTGGCCGCGAGCGCGGTGCCAGCCATGCGCGCAGCACGGCAGTGAAGGCGGGTAGGGAGGTTCATGGCGAATCCTTGGGGGTCATCAGGAAAGCAAGAAGAAGCTCAGCACCACGTACAGCGCGAGGAACCGGACGATCACGCCCAGGAACTGCCGTTGCGAAATCCGGTGCTCGGCCCAGCCGACATAGGCCGTGCGCATGGCCCACACCCCCCACAGCAGCAGGACGGCGAAGACGAAGCTCAGCACCACGGCCGAGACGGCCGAGGGCGTGAAGCCGCCGTTGGCCTGGAATGCGGCGATCTGATCGGCGCTCGCGGTCATCGCGATCGCTCCTGCTCCGGTGAAGCACGAGTGCTCTCGACGGGGGCCTCGCGGGTGTAGTGGCCTGCCAGCGGCAACGGGTCGCGCGGCTGCGCGCGCGCGGGCGCCAGGTAGCTGGCAAAGCCCGCACGCATGCGGCCCACGTCGTCGCGCAGGCGGGCGTAGTCGAAGTGGTAGCGGGCCGGCTGCACAGCCGCCGTGGCGTCCGATGCCAGAGCGATGCGGTCCACCTGGTCGAGCAGGCGCATGGCGCTCGCCAGTTGCTCGCGTTCGATGGCGGGATCGGCATGCGCCGATGCAACGCCGCAACAGAGGAGTGCCACGGCCAGCACGCCGCACAGGGGGAGGTGAATGGGAGCGTCGTGGCTGGCCGTGGCACGCGAGGTCATGTCGGGTCTCCTTGGGGTCGGTGGAGACTCGATCCTGCGGCGGGGTCTGCCGGTATGCAGCCATCAAAGGGGGAAGGGCGACCACCGCTTTGTCAGCAATTCAGGACGCTCGCGCGGCGGGCCTTGATGTTCAATAGTGATCGGGTGTGCCGGCAATCGTTTGGCGCAAGTTTTTGAAAGGGGCGACGAATGAATGAGCCGGTGAACCCTGTAGAAAAGCGTCTGGGCAGCTCAAAGCATGGGCAGGCGGATGCGCGGGCGTGGGTTGAGGAAGGCGACGGACTGGCCGCGACCGCGCGCTCAATCCGTGCGCGTTGGCTGCTCATTAAAAGGAAGATCAAAGCAGGGAAAATCGAACGCTTGCGCCACGGTCAAATGGTTGCCCTTACCGGCAATCCCAGAGCATCGGTCCTTCTGATGGGTTACGCGGTAGAGATGTACTTAAAGGCCGGATTGGCCCAGTGGCTCACGCACTGTCCCGAAGCGCTTTTCCTGACCGACATCAGGCAGTACAGCCACGACTACAAGCGGCTGGCCGATGACCTGGGGATCGATGCGCAGATCGCACCGCGTGATCTGCTGCAATTTTTGAGCAAGGCAGTCACATTGGAAGCAAGATACCCAGCCAGCCCTCGTGAGGGTGAAACGCCCATCGATGCCACCAATCGGCGAACCAGCAATTTATGGAGCGATGCGAGATTCAAGGCCATCTGCCTGCTCGTAAAAAAGCTACGTATCCACGTGGTTCAAATGAACTCGGATCGCCGCAACCCAAGGTATTCGACGGGATTCGGCTTGGAATCAGGCGGCTACATTGTCATGCGTGTCGGTGGCCACCTTCCGTCGCGGGTGACCGTACGACCACCCGACGGTAAAGCATGGACCAACAAGAAACTCAACGCTGTACTTGAAGCCATTCCATCCATCGCAGTTCAGCAGCGCTGGCGCCAGTGTTCGATCTACCTGCACCACGCAGAAAAAGGCAGCCAACGGGTTAAGTTCAAACCATAGCTTGCAGAACTTGCTTTGATGCTGCACGGGCAAGCGGCGCAAGCCGATGCGGTGTGATGTTCATGGTGGCATGGAGAAGTCGCATGCTGAGCTCTGCAGTGACCATGGCGTTCCCAGCGCGGTCGTTATCGATGAGGTGTTTTTCCTTGAACACGACTCCCTGGCGCGTCACGGTCAGGATCTAATCCGAACGTCCAATAAGGTGCCAATCGTCCTGCGGCTTCACTGAATGGAAGTGGGTTTTGCGGCCTGGCCTACCCAAGCCCGGTAGCCGCAGCGGCTGGAGCGTGAGCAATCGAGCCTGCGCCCGTTGGAGTGCATCAATAGCGATCCTTTCGTGCACTTCGGACACGTTGCACGCTGCGCACCCAGGTTGATCCAGTCGATAAAAGTGTGCTCTTCCGACAGTGCCGACAGCTCAAGGGCATACTCGCTCGGTGCCTCCCCATTTGCCAGGATCACGACCAGATGTTTGGCCCGGGTGAGGCCGACGTAGAGTAATCGGCGTTCTTCTTCGTTTTCGTTGGCGAGCTTTGGCAAGACCAAGTCCAGCAACGGCTCCGGTGCGCGTTCGTCCGGGAACCCTCGAAAGCCAGAGTCGAATCCGACCAATACCACGAAATCGGCCTCCAGGCCCTTGGACCCATGCAGGCTCATGGCCTGCACATCCAGCTTGCCGTCGTATCTGGATTTCAGCGCCTTGATCGCTTCCTCCGATTCCAGCCCCTGCGGCGCCGTTGTTTCGGCCGTCGTGCGGGTGAGGATCTGTACAGACGGAATCGTGATGCCCAGGGCTCGGCCGGTGTCGATCAGGCTTGCAAGCTGCGTCTCCAGTGCTGGCATCCGATGCTCCGCGCCTGGCTTGTGAAGAACGACACGCACGCACTGGGTCAGCCGGTCCGGCCGGGCATGCACGGGCTTGTCGAACTGGTTGGCATTCTTCAGCACCAGTTCGCGGGCCAGCGTCGCGATCCCGCTGGAACAGCGGAAAGTGCGTGACAGCATCAACTGGCGCTCATGGCGTCCGAAGTGGGCGCCGATGTTCTTGAAGATACTGACGTCGGATCCGGAGAACCGATTGATGGTCTGCCAGTCATCGCCCACGCAGAACACGATCGACTCGTGGGGGGGCTGGTCAAGGATGGACTTCACAAGGTCTGCCCGCAGACGTGCGATGTCCTGGAACTCGTCCACCAAGAGAAACCGATATGGTGTTTTGACGCGGCCATCGCGTAGCGCGGCCACCGCCTCGCGCAGCATGTCGGCGTAGTCGATCTTGCCTGCCTCTCTCAACGCTTTTTGGTAAGCATGGAAGACCGTAAAAGCCACCTTCAAGAACAGGCCTGCGCGCCACGAGTTGGGCTGCTGCTTTGCTTCGTCGAAGACCTGTGCTTCCGTGAGCCCCGAATCCTTGAACCTCAGCACGAAGTCCATGATGAGCTTCTCGCGTTCTTCTGTAGGCCCGAAGCTGGCGATCGCCCGCCGGTACACGTCCTGGGAGGGCGGACCCACCAGGATGCCGGCACCCTTGAGCGACTGCTCCAGATGAGCCCACAGCGTGCCATCGCGCAACTGGGCTGAGGTAGTCTCGAAGAAGACGACGGGATTCTTGGTGCGTTGGCTGCTGGCTACTCGCTTCTTGAACATCGCTCGCTTACTGCGGGCTTGTGCTTCGTACTGGGCGCCCCCCATCCATGCAGGTGCTCGCCCATCAGCATCCAATCCGAAATGCTCGTGCATGATACGTACCTCGCGTTGCGTACCATCGTGCAGGTGGTCAGTCCGGCGATAGGTGAAATCCGGCTTGTAGGGGCGCTGCTTCTTCGATATTGCCGAAACTCCGAGTCCGAGCAGCTTCGCACCATCCCAATCAGGCAGTTCATACGAGAATGGAATGCCCCGCAGAACCAGCCAGTTCACGATGCTGCGCTCTTCCAGGGAGCGCACCGGGATCGCCGGGTCCAGGGTCGGAATGGTGGGCTCGTAGCTTTCCTTTCCCTCTTCTCTCTTCGCTTTGATGCGCTGCCGACAGCATTCCTCGTAGCGCCGGGCGCATTCTTCCAGATCGCCGGTCACGCCGAAGGGGCTGGGGTCTTCGAAAGGGGCGAACAAGAGCCAGTCGGCGAGTGCCTGCTGGAAGGCGAGATCCTTGTCCTTCAATCCTGCAATGACGGTGCGCAAGAAACGTCCTTCCTCTCCTGCATCCTCCTTGAGTACGCGCGGCCGGATGCTTTCTCCATTGGCCTCCACCAGCACAGACAGACCAAAAGAGTGGAAGGTTCTCGACGCCACTGTCACCTTGCGCCCAATGGCCTTCGAAAGCTTCTGGGACAGCCGCTTTTCCAGGCTTTCGGCAGCCTTCGTGTTGTAGGCCAGGGCGAGGATCTCGTGGTCCTGGAACACTCCGGATTTCAGCGCGAAGCCGATCTTTCCGACGATGCATGAACTCTTGCCTGACCCTGCCGCAGCAACGACCAGGGTTGCATCTTCAAAAACCAGCGCAGCCTTGACCTGCTCATCGGTCAGTGGGCTGCTTTCGACCTGGTTGAAGTAGTCGGCTTCCAATTGGGCCTGGTAGCCAATGTACCGCTTGTTGTGATCCTGGCGGTACACATCACGGTCGATAATGGGTTTGGCGAGCCCATCGAATTCGTCTTTCAATGCCCTGGCACGAACCCTGTCGCCGGGTTCCAGCAATGGATGTCTATGCAGCGCATTGAGGTGCGGCGCCATCTTCTGGACCATCAATGAATACTTGTCGGCAATCCGCTCCGCCTGAGAATGTCGAACGTAACGGTCCGATCGATATGCTTCGTCCAGGTCGTACCGAAGAGGGACCAGCTTTTGATGCGCCGAATCCAGCATCTGCACCAGCTTCAGCTGGACACGCTGCAAGATCGACTGCCGTGTGGAAGCCCCTGAGTTGCTGCGCAGGACGAGGGTGAAATCCCGTTGTTGCTGATTTTCTTGATAAGTCAGCAAGAGGTACGAGCGGTCCAACCACCTTGGTAGGAACCACGACGGCGCCTTCTCTTGCACCGAGGTCAGTTGCCAATACCCGATGCATGTTCCGTCGAACGTCACCGTCTGAGCGGAGAGCTCTAGAGCGAGTGGCTTGCGAAAGCAGAACCACACGTCAAGCCATGACTCTTTGACGGTCACGGTTGGCATGGCGACCGTTCCATTCATCGTTTTTGTGGTTTCCAAACGCATCCCCCGTGGCCGTAAATTTTAAGCGACGCCTTCCGCTGGTGACGCGTGGCAGGCTCGACAACTGTGATGGCGTTCCACATTTTTGGTGGTGCTTGTTGTCTGAAGTGGGGGCCGATTCCTCTCCATTCGTCTTTCCCTGATGTGCTCATTCGTTGGCACATGCGTGCCTAGAAAAGGATGTGAGTGAGTTCATTCGCTGATTCATTCAATTCATAACAACAAGGGAATTGCTGTGAGGAATTTGATCAAGCTGGTGGTGGCAGCCGCCGTTGCGCTGTGTCCAGTCATCGCGATTGCGGGTGTGCAAGGGGGACAGACTAGTTCGATGAGTCTGCAGTCGCCCAACTCCGTTGACCTGATGGAAATCTGTGCCAACGTTCCCATTCCCGAAGGCTGGGTGGTGACGTCGATTCGCGCCGGCTGCGGGGCCGGCAACGGCTTGTACGAGATACGCAGGGTGGACCCGGCTCGCGGCACGATGAACATGTGCGGCCTGACGGCGGTGCCACGGGGATGGGCGGTGACCTACATCCAGGGCGGCTGCATCGCTGGTGTTCCCAACTACCAGATCCGGTACGCAGCGCCGAACAGCATCAGTTTCTCCATGTGCAACGTTCCCGCCTCCAGCGTTCCGCCGGGATGGGTCGTCACCTCCGTCGCGAAAGGGTGTGGGCTACCGGGATACGCCTATTGGGAAATTCGCGAGGCCCGCCCTGAACTGGGCACCATGGAGGTTTGCAACGTGGCGCCGGTACCGTCTGGTTGGGTGATCCTGGCGCAAAGAACCGGATGCATCGCGCCCAATGCGTTACTGACGATCAAGTACATGCCGTGATGGCCGTGGAAGTGGAAGGTCCAGGGCAGGGCCTTCCACTTCCATCCCGCAGTTGGCGCCTCTGCGTTGCAGTACGCACGGTGTGAAGTGTTGTAGCAGTTTGTTGCAATGTGGCAGGAGCCTTGGACAACTGGGTCGTCCGCTCAAGCGTTGATGGGAAATTACGCACCCTGTTAACCCTTGTGGATCGATACATGAAAATCTTCAAGTCACTCCTCTGCGCCGCCGTGTGCGTGTCCGCTGCCTTCGCTGCCAATGCCCAGGTCCACCGCTGCACGGATGCAGCAGGCAAGACCGCCTACGCGGATGTTCCCTGCGCTGCAAACCAAACGGGCGAGCTGCTGGAACGTCCTAAAAGTGCCGACGAAATCACGCGGGAGCGTGCGCAGGCGGCAGGGGCCATTGAGCGAAAACACCAGGATCGAATGGCAGAGCGCGATGAACAGGAGTTTCAGCGGCGCCAGCGTGCAGAGGCATCGTCGGTCGCGCAGAACGGGACCTCGGTGTCCCCGGCCGACACCCCCGCCTGCCGCAGCGCACAGAAGGAGCTGGAGTTCGTATCGAGCATCCGGACGCTCTCCCAGGACGAGAAACGAATGCGGACCAATGCGGCCATTGCGCAAGTCAATGCCAGTTGCGGTAGCAACACCCCGCTGATGCAGGAACCCCCGAAGATCATCAGCACCCCGGTCCCGATGATCGCCAGTTGCGACGCAGGCTTTTGCTACGACACGGCAGGCGCGATCTATCGCAAATCCGGTCCGGACGTCCTCACCGGCCCCACCGGGCGAACCTGCAGCCGCGCAGGGACCGGATGGAACTGCCAATGACCTGGGGCTGCTGGAGCGGATGCTGCATGGCGCAGCACATTCGGTGTCCATCACCCTGCGGCAGTTCTCGTTTTGATGCTTGCCGTTGGGCCGGCTGCGGTGGGCCCGTCTATCCATGTTGCCATCTGACCTTGGAAGCAGCTTTAGCGCGCTTCACCAATCAGACGATGCGGTCTTCTACGATTGGCCAATGACCAGCTTCTCTTTGCCGTACGGTGCGCAGCTTGACCTCGATCAGATGCTCGAGCGCTCGGAACAGTTGCACGAGCACATCTTCGAGCTCCTGGGTGAGCAGGGCTTCCATGGTGCTCCACGCTCGCAGGTTGCGACGGGCATGTGCTTCGTGGCTTTGGAACATGCAGAGGGACTTCGCGCCCTCATGGAACTGGCGCTCGCCAGTTCGGCCGTAGCCCTCATGCGGCTTCAGTTCGAAGCGTTGACGCGGGCGGCGTGGCTCCTCTACGCCGCCCCCGATTCAGCGATTGAAAAGCTGCTGGCACCGCTCACCGTCGAGAGCGAGAAGGCCGCGAAGAAGCTGCCCAGCGTCAGCGAAATGATGGAGGACATGCGAAAGAGCATGGGGAGCCCAGGTGAAGGGATCTCTGTGGGTGCCTATCAAATGCTCGCGCACTTCAAAGACATGACTTGGTCGGCCATTAACTCGTTCGTTCACGGCGGGCTGCATCCGCTGCGCCGCGTCGAGGAAGGATTTCCATTGCCATTGGCTTTGCAGATCCTGCGCAATTCGAACGGTCTGGTCACCATGACCGGAATACTGCTGGCGGTCCTGACCGGCGATTCACTGATCGCCAGTGCGATGTCCCGGATCCAGCCCGACTTCGCCGACTGTCTGCCGGAGTTGCAGGAGCGGGGCCCCGGAGCCTGATGGCGCCTACAGGCGGTCTTCGATTACATTTCGCGAAAGGAGGGGTTGGCAGGCGGCGGGTTGCTGTCCAGTCGATTCAAGGTCGGGTACCACTTGCCGGCTCGCCGCTGCAGTGCTTCGGTGGCAGCCCACTCATGCAGGAGCGCATCGATGCGTTGGCACCCTGGCATTCCCATGGTCTGTCTTTCCTGTGCGTTGGTCGCGTGCCATCGCGATGCGGAGACGGCCAGCCCCGTGGCGCCTCCACCGGTGGCCGAGTCGTCCTCACTCCCTTCGCTCGCGGCACCGGCCAATCTGCCTCCTGCATGGCCGTCCAGCGTGGTCCAGGTCAGGGCAAGGGCATCCACGGCGCTCGACCCCGCCGATTGCGAAGTGCCAGGGGCGGACCTGTCGCTACCGGCAGGCTGGGAACCGTACCGCGAAGCGGTCCGTTCCTGTCCGCTGGTGCAGGTCGGCGCCAGCGGGAATTCGGCGCCTAAGGCCGCCAAGGTGCGCCTGCTGGCCGTTTTCACCAACGCCTACTACCGCGGCCTGCCGCCCGATGCATCCTGGGAGCGCTTCCCGATGCCACTGCTGGTGGACGAAACTGGCCGCTGCGTTGGCAAGTTGTCCCACCTGTTTCCAGCGGACCCGCCCGAAGAACTGGACGTGCTCCCTGGCCGCTGGCGCAATGGCGTGCCGCAGCAGAGTATCCAGCTCCAGGTGCGCCTCGCCCGCCGTGGGCGGCGACTACCGCATGCCCACTCTGAGGCTGGATGCAAAGACCCACCTGTACCGCCCAGTCTATGCACAGCCAGCAATGTCCCCGTACGCAGGACGAGACCCTTGGTCTCCTAGGATGCCAAGACCCTAACTCTGTGTGTGCCTGGAGGTGACTTGA
>NZ_BAAJYS010000104.1:0-12265 GCF_057543315.1 Acidovorax sp. KPB24-07 | reverse complement strand
CTGCCGGCGGGCCGCTATGCCGACCGCCATGGCCTCAAGCGCCCGGTCGGCTATGCCGTGGTCGTGGCGGTGGTCGGGGCGGCCGGGGCGCTGGTGTGGCCGGCGTTTCCCATGCTGTGCCTGGCCGCGCTCATGACGGGCGGCGCCACGGGGGCCGCCACCATTGCCCTGCAGCGCCATGTGGGGCGCGCGGCGCACGACTCCACGCAGCTGCGCCAGGTGTTCAGCTGGCTGGCGATCGGCCCGGCCGTGTCCAACTTCGTCGGGCCGTTCTGCGCCGGGATGCTCATCGACCATGCCGGTCCCACGGCCGGCAGCACCGAGGGCTACCGCGCCGCCTTCGCGCTGATGGCCGTGCTGCCCATCGCCACCTGGTTCTGGGTGAGGGCCACCGTGGAACTGCCGCCCGTGATCGCGGCGGCCGGCGGCGTGCGCCCCCGGGCCTGGGACCTGCTGGCCGAGCCCGGCTTTCGCCGCCTGCTCATCGTGAACTGGCTGCTGTCGTCGTGCTGGGACGTGCACACCTTCGTGGTGCCGCTCCTGGGCCACGAGCGGGGCCTGTCGGCGTCGGTGATCGGCACCATCCTGGGTGCGTTCGCCATTGCGGCGGCCGTGATCCGCGTGCTCATGCCCCTGGTGGCAGCCCACCTGCGCGAGGCGGTCGTGGTCACCTGGGCGATGGTCACCACGGCGGTGCTGTTCGCGGTGTACCCCTTGCTGCCCAACCCGTGGGCACTGGGCCTGTGTTCGGTGCTGCTGGGCTTCGCGCTGGGATCGGTGCAGCCGAGGATCATGAGCATGCTGCACCAGATCACGCCATCGCATCGCCACGGCGAGGCGCTCGGCCTGCGGCTGATGGCCATCAATGGTTCGAGCGTGCTGATGCCGGTGCTGTTCGGATCGGCAGGGGCGCTGATCGGGGTGGCAGGGCTTTTCTGGGTCGTGGGGGCGGTGGTGGGCCTGGGGGGGCGTATAGCGTGGCGGATGGGGGATTCCGTTTCGGCGCATCACTGATTGCAAGAGGTTGAACGGTGCGCGCCCATCGCGCAGTGATTCGCCGGACGCTGACAATCTTCGTTAACCTACCGGGTGGGTTGGAGTGCTTTTGCCATAGTTTCTCAACGCAATACCCCGAGGAAACCATGGTTCGAGTCAAGTCTCGCAACGCCGATATACCGTCTTCAAGCCGCAGCTCTGACGAGAAAGCCAGTTCATCTAAAAAAGAGAGCAGTTCCGCGTCTCTCTCGCGTGATGGGCAACTCAAGGATCTGCCAAGTCGCAATGCTTCCAGCCGCGCTGGCCAGTCAACATCTGCTCCCCGCGGACGTCTTCCTTCCGGCGCTTCGCAGGCGCCAGACCGCGCAACCCCTGCGTCTTCCTTGCTTGGGAGAGCCGCTGAGGTGGCAGGCGGAGCGCTGCATCTCTCGTGGAAAACTTATGTGGGGGTGGCCGCAGTGGCTGCCGGATACGGGGTTTTCAAGCAAGCCGGCACTGCGCAACCCAAGCCGTCAGGCCCCGGCCCATTGGTCGACATGCCGACATTACATCAAGCGAAAGCTGAGGTCATGGACCGGCACGCGGCCTTCATCCCGGCTGATAGTGTGTGCCATGCGGTCGAACCCCAGGTGACTTCGAATTTGCCGAATGGCTATCGTGGCCTAGTCAGACGCCACAAGTCTGAGCCAACGAGTTTGTCGGTCAGGGAAGGACTGACACGCGATGTCGGCATCCACACGGCCCGCCATGAATTCCTGCATTGCTTCAGCCATCCGAATTTCGTGAAGGGGCTGGCGGGTAGCCCTCATCAGAATTCCATTGACGAGGCGTTGACAGAGTATTTCGCCGATCAGTTTCCAGATCATCCCAACACGATGACGGTCGCCGATCTGCCGCTGTCCAACGGAAAAACCGGAGTGGCGGCAGCGGCTGAACTGGAACGCGCTGTCGGTAAAAAAAACGCTACAGCGCGCCTATTTCCAAGGCGAGCCTCGTGCCATGGCCAAGGTCGTTGACGCCCTCGTGGATATCTTTCCCAAAGAAACGACACCGATGGCCTGGATCAGCATCATGCGGTTCGATCAGCAACCTGCCAAGCAAGCGTTGGCGGAGTGTTTCATTGGCGCAGCGCTTCTGTACACCGACCGCATGCCCGAGGAAAAAGAACGATTGGTCGTTCCGGGTCATTTTCTGCCACTGAGACATTTTGCAGATATCACTCCATCGCAGGCAGCCTCCCTCAGACAGCAGGCTGAGGCGGCCCAAGCGCGGCATGGGCGCATCTTCGATCAGGCCTTTTGTAATTTCGAGCCAGCCCGGCAACGTGCCGCGATGGACAAGATCGCTCAGGAACTGCAAGCCCAGTGGCGGCCGGTTTTGGCCTGACGCAGGACCCGTCCGTGCATTCGACAGCGAGGTTGCGTCGGGCCTGAACTGCCATCAAAGCTTGTAGAACGCCTTGATGATGTTCCAGGCTTCCTGCGGGTCGTCCGTGTAGTGGAACAGGTTCAGGTCGGCGGCGGAGATGGTGCCTTGCTCCACCAGCGCATCGAAGTTGACCAGCTTCTTCCAGAAGTCGGTGCCGAACAGCACGATGGGTACCGGCTTGGCCTTGCCGGTCTGCACAAGGGTGAGCACTTCGAACAATTCGTCCAGCGTGCCGAAGCCGCCGGGGAATGCCACCAGGGCCTTGGCGCGCATCATGAAGTGCATCTTGCGCAGCGCGAAGTAGTGGAACTTGTAGCTCAGCGAGGGCGAGATGAAGCGGTTGCCGCTTTGCTCGTGGGGCAGGGCGATGTTCAGGCCCACGTTGAGCGCGCCGACGTCGTGCGCGCCGCGGTTGGCGGCCTCCATGATGCCCGGCCCGCCGCCGGTGCACACGTAGATGCGGTCCGCCGGCTGCTGCTGTTCGCTGTGCTCGGCCACCACGCGCGCGAACTGGCGCGCCAGGTCGTAGTAGCGGGCGTTGCGCACGGCGAGTCTGGCGCGTGCGATGCGGCTGTCGTCACCGCTCGCCTCGGCATCGGCCAATTGCTGCTCGGCTTCGTCGGGGGCGATGAAGCGCGCGCTGCCGTACACCACCACGGTGTTCTCGATGCCCTGTGCGGTCTGGCCCAGATCGGGCTTGAGCATTTCGAGCTGGAAGCGGATGCCGCGCGTTTCGCGCCGCAGCAGGAATTCGGGGTCCGCGAACGCCAGCCGGTAGGCATCGGCGTGCAGCGGGTTGCCGTTCACGGCGTGGTTGTTCAATTCGGCCCAGGCATTGGCCAGGCGGCTGTCGTTGAGTTCGGTATTGGAATCCATGGGGTGAGATTGTGGGGGCAAAAAAGAAGGGCCCGTTGCCGGGCGTCGGTCAGCGGGCCGCCCACCACAGGGCCGTGCGCATGCCGGCCCAGGTGAGGGTGAAGGAGCCGCCCACGTGCAAAAGCAGCGTGGCCAGCGCGATGCCATAGCGCTGCTGCAGCAGCATGGTGACGACTTCGGCAGAGAAGCTGGAGAAGGTGGTCAGGGTACCGAGAAAGCCGGTGATGATGAGCAGCCGCCAGGCCGGGTCGATGTCCGGCCGCTGGGTGAACACGGCGATGGCGATGCCAATCAGGTAGCCGCCGATGAGGTTCACCGCCAGCGTGCCCCAGGGCAGCAGGCCGCCGGGGTTGAGCCACAGGGCGAAGCCCCAGCGCAGCAGGGCGCCCAGGCAGGCGGCCAGGCAGATGACGGCGACGTTGAGCAGCATGCCGCAAAGTATCGCAAAAACCCGGGGCCTCGCCGCCGAGGCGCTCATCTTCCTCCCGTGGAGTGGCGGCGGCCAGCGGCCCCAGGGCGGCGGCGCCTAGCCGCCGTCCTTGCCCATCACCAGGTCCGGCAGCACGGTGACGATCTGCGGAAAAACCGTGATGATCGCGATGCACACCACCAGGCACAGGAAGAACGGAATGGCCGCGCGTGCGATCGTGTTGCTGTCCTTGCCGGTCATGTTCTGCAGCACGAAGAGGTTGAAGCCCACGGGCGGCGTGACCTCGGCGATCTCCACCAGCAGCACGATGAAGATGCCGAACCAGATCAGGTCGAAGCCGGCCTTCTGGATCATGGGCAGCACCACCGCGCTGGTGAGCACGATCATGCTGATGCCGTCCAGCGCCGTGCCCAGCACGAGGTAGACGATCGTCAGCACGCCGATCAGCGCGAAGGGCGAGAGGTTCATCGCATTGACCCACTCGGCCAGCTCGCGCGGAATGCCGGTGAAGGCCATGGTCTTGGTCAGGAAGGCCGCGCCGGCCAGGATGAACATGATCATGCAGCTGGTGCGCGTGGTGCTCATCAGCCCTTCGGTGAAGTTCTTCCACGTGAGCGAGCGGCTCCACAGCGCCAGCCCCAGCGAGCCGGCCACGCCATAGGCGGCGCACTCGGTGGCGGTGGCGTAGCCGGCCACCAGCACCCACACGATGAAGACGATCAGGACCGCCACCGGAATCAGGTTGCCGGACTGCCGGATCTTCTGGCGGAAGGTCGTCGGTGCATCGGCCGGCGGCACCTTGTCGGGGTTGCGCAGGCTCCACCAGCCGATGTAGCCCGAAAACAGCAGCATCAGCAGCAGGCCCGGCAGGAAGCCCGCCAGGAAGATGCGGATGATGGAGGCATCTGCCGCCACCGCATACACCACCATGGTGATGGATGGCGGAATGAGAATGCCCAGCGTGCCTGCCGTGGCGAGCGAGCCCAGCGCCAGGCGCTCGTCGTAGCCGCGCTTGAGCAGCTCGGGCAGGGCCACCTTGCTGATGGTGGCGCAGGTGGCGGCGGACGAGCCCGACACCGATCCGAAAATGCCGCACCCCAGGATGGTGGTGTGCATCAGCCGGCCCGGCACCCGGTTGAGCCAGGGCCGCAGGCCCTCGAACATCTCTTCGCTCAGCTTGGTGCGAAACAGGATCTCGCCCATCCAGATGAAGAGCGGCAGCGCCGCCAGCTCCCAGCTGGCATTGCTTTCCCAGAAGGCCGAGAACAAATTCTTGCCCGGCTGCGTGTTCGTGAAGAACGCCTGTCCGACCCAGCCGCAGATCGCCAGCGTCATCGCGATCCAGACGCCGCCCGAGAGCAGCACGATCATCAGCAGCAGCAAGATGCCGCCCACCATCAGAATGTCCATGGCATTGTTCTTTCGGGCCGGCCGGGCCGCAGCGAGGGTTCAGGTCGGGTGGAGGGTCAGATGTCGGAAGAGAAATCGCCGCGCGCATGCCGGTCCTCGACTTCGCGCACGAAGGTGGGCACGCCGCCGCGCAGGACGATGATGAATTCATCGACCACCGCGACGAACAGCAGCACCGAACCCAGTGCGAAGCTCATCTGGGGAATCCACATCGGCAGCGGCAGCAGGCCCTGGGCCACATCGTTGAACTCCCAGCTTTCGTAGGTGAAGAGGCACGCCGACCAGGCCAGGTAAGCCACTGCCACCGAGCCGATGGCCAGCGAGACGATCTCGAACTGCCGGCGCCGGGGCGGCGAGAGCTTTTCCAGCAGCAGCGTGACCCGCACGAAGTCGCCGTGCTTGAAGGCATGCGCCATGGCGAAGAACGCCGCGGCGGCGCAGAACCACGCCACCACGTCGTTCAGCGCCCCGGTGCGCACCCCGACCTCGCGCAGCACGCTCTGCGCGATCATCAGCACGCAGATCAGGGCCACGAAGGTGGCGCCCAGGGCGCCCGCGCCCAGGTACAGGCGGTCCAGGAAGCGGCGCATCACTTGGCTGCCACGGGAGCCGGCTTGCGGTAGGCGGCGATGATGGCCTCGCCATCGGGGCCGGCCTTCTTGAGCCAGTCGGCCAGCATGATGTCACCGACCTGGCGCAGGTCGGCCACCAGCTTCGGCGGGGGCGGGAGGATCTTCATGCCCTTGTCGGTCAGGGCCTTCTTGTACCACTCGTTCTTTTCTGCGCTGACCTTCCAGCCGCGGGCCTCGGCCGCTGCGGCGCTCTTGAGCAGTTCGTACTGCGTGGGCTTGTCGAGCGCGTCGAAGGCCTTCTTGCTCACGATCACCGCGTTCTTGGGCAGCCAGGCCTGGGTGTCGTAGAAGTACTTGATGCTCTCGTAGAGCTTGCTGTCGTAGCCGGTGGAACCGGAGGTCATCATCGATTCGACCGCGCCGGTGGCCGTGGCCTGCGACAGCTCAGCCGCCTGGATGGTGACGGGCTGCGCGCCGATCAGCTCGGCGATCTTGGCCGTGGCGGGGCTGTAGGCGCGCCATTTGATGCCCCGCAGATTGGCCACCGAGGTGATTTCCCGCTTGGAGTAGATGCCCTGCGGAGGCCAGGCCACGGTGTACAGCAGCCGCAGGCCCTGCGCATTGAGCAGTTTTTCGAGCACAGGCTTTTGCGCTTCGTACAGCCGCTTGGAATCGGCGTACGAGGTGGCCAGGAACGGAATGCCGTCCACGCCGAAGATGGGGTTCTCGTTCTCGAAGTTGGGCAGCAGGATCTCGCCGGCCGGCGCCTGCCCGCCCTGCACGGCGCGCTTGATCTCGTTGGCCTTGAACAGCGATGCATTGGCATGCACCGTGATCTTGAGCTTGCCGCCCGTGGCGGTGTCCACGTCCTTGGCAAACTCCATCAGGTTCTCGGTGTGGAAGTTGGTGGCGGGATAGGCGGCGGCCAGGTCCCATTTGGTCTGCGCGAACGCGGTGGGGGCACACAGTCCGCAACCCAGGGCGCCGGCAAGGGCCCATGCGGACAGAGGGAGAGCGCTACGCTTCATCGATGAACTCCACAGTGGTAGTGAGACAGGGAAACGAAAGACCGCATTCAATGTAACCGCGTGTTTGCGGCAACACCCTCAGGTGTTTACCTGAACAAAGCGCATGGCAAAGGCCCGGACCGGGCCCATCGCCAGTGCGGTTCGGTATGCACAGACCGTGCCAGAGAAGGGGGCTGCCAACCCCCCTGTTTTCATGCCGCTGGGCGCTTGCGGCAAGCGACGCGATGGCCTTCAGCGCCGGGCGTGCACCACGCCACGCACCGCCGAAGGGAACAAGGCCCGCTCCCCCCATCCACCCAAGCGCAATCAGCCGCGCTCGGAAAGAATGGCCTGCCAAGCGTCCACCGCCGCCAGCACGGCGGCCTTTTGCACGCCGTGCGCGAAGCGGAAGGCATCGCCCGACACCGTCTCGTCGGGGAATTCGGTGATGAGCGTGACCGGCGCACCGCGCGGGTTCTCGGACTGCGTGCAGGCCGTGCCATGGATCACCTCGAACGGCAACGCCCCCGCATGGTGCTCATACAGCGCCATCTGGCGGGCGTTGTACTCGGGCAGGCCGGGAACGGCCTGCAGCGCCGCGGCCACCTGCTCCAGCAGCGCACGGCCTTCGGCCTGCCAGCCCGGGTGGTGGCGCAGGATCAGAAAGAACCCCTTGGGCACCGTCCACAGGCCGAAGCCTCGTGGCACGTAGCCGGACAGCGGCCGGGTCCACTCGTGCGCGGGGTAGCCGTGCAGGTTGATGTGCAATTGCGCGCCGGAAAGGGCCAGTGCCTGTTCGCGGGCTTCGCGTTCGTACAGCGGCGCCGTCTCGCGGTATTCGATGTCGTCGCCCAGCGCGCTGTAGCGCGCGGCATGCTGCATGTGGTGGGCGTGGTGCGCGCCCAGTTCGCGGTGCAGCGCATAGCCGTCGGGGTTCTCCAGCGCGATGAGGGCGAAGTGCGCGCCGGGCCGCGCATGCAGCGCCTCGGCCGCGCGCAGGGCCCCCACGACGCCGGAGGTTTCGTTGGCGTGCTGGCCGCCGCTCAGCAGGATCGGGGCCTCGGTGCCGGTGCGGTACAGGCCCAGCACCTCGCGCCCCTGGCGGCTGCGCGCGGAAAAGCGCTGGCCGCCCAGCCGCGCCATCGCTTGTGCGATGCGCTCGGGCGGCGGAGCCTGGCCCATGTCGTCCAGGGCCTGTCCGGCCGTGGTGTCCGCCCAGGCGCCCGCGTCCTGTGCGGCCACGTCGAAGGCGCGCAGCGCGATGCGCAGGCGTGGCGGGCCGTCGTGTTGGCGGATGTCGGGCACGATCTGCCCGGGCTGCAGCCGGCGGTCGCCCGCAGGGCGGCCGGAGTGCTGCTGAAAGAACTCGAGCAGCGAAAAATACAGGTCTTCGTGCAGGGCCTCGTGCAGGCTCATGCATTCGTGCGGCGTGGACAGCGGCTGCTCGAAGCCCGGCAGGTCGACGCGGATGTCCAGCCGTTCGAAATAGGGCTCCTGCGCGGGCCAGGCATGCTCCCGCAGCGTGCGCATGGCGTGCGCGAAGAGGTCTTCGAAATCGGTGGATTCGGCCGCATCCTGGTTGCTGTCCGGCGCACCGGACGCGTCCACGCGCAGCCAGCCCGTGGGCGACAGCAGCGGGTCCGGGCTGGTGGGGTCTTCGTGCACCCGGTTGGGTGCGAAGACCCGATCGACCGTTTCGCGGCCATCGCGAAAGCGCAGCGCCACGCCGTAGTGCAGGTCGTCGCCCCCGGGTTGGAACCGCAGGTCGCACCCGGCCAGGAGGTCGGCCAGCGGATAGGCCTCCAGCAGAAAACGCCCGGGCGAGCCGGTGGCCGGCACTGGGTAGCGCACCGTGGCGGCGGCCAGCTGGGCGGTATCGACCTCTTCCAGAAAGTAGTGCACCAGGGGCTTGTAGGCACTGCGAAACCGCGCCACCACGCCCACCGCCGCAAGGCGTTGCTCGGCCGCGCGCCGTGCGGCCACGCCCTCGAACAGCCAGCCTTCGATGCGGGCGCGCGAGACACGGGTTGGCCGAAACGCTCCACCCAGGCGGACAGGGTGCGGGGAAAGGTCTGGTCCAGCAAGGGACGGTGGGGGACGAAAGAGGCCATGCGATTCGGTACCTGCGGCGCCCCGGTGACGGGGCTAAAGGAAAGGACCGCCCATTGTCATCGGGGCGATGCCGCCGCGGTGTACAGGCCGGACGCCGCACGGGGTGGATGCACGACGATGTTGCTGTACCCGCGGTAGGTGCCGTTCTTGAGCTCGTCCGTCACCCAGACGATCCATTCGGGCGGGTGGCCCCTGCCGTGGTCGATGGTGCCCACGACCTCCAGGCGGAAGAACTGCTCCGGGGTTTCCACCTGGACGGCGCTGCCTTCGGACTGGTGCGTGCCGGGCAGCAGCGCCCGGAGCGTGTGCTTCTTGCCATCGGCGCGATTGCGCAGCGACGAGGGGAACGACCGCAGGTCCAGTTTTTCGTACAGGGTTTTGCCCTGCTTGCCGGAGGCGGCGGCCTTCTGCGCGACGAAGGGCTTGCCGGTGATCACGCGGATGCTGTCGCACAGCCGGTATTCGCTGCGGATCTCGAAGTTGCGGGTCGACTCGACCGGCTGGCTCTTCGGCAGCAGGTCCGAATATTCGAGGCAGTTCTTGGCCGAAGCGCCATTGTCGAACGCGAGCGGCGTGCGCTCTGCCGTGAGCGAGGCCTTGAGGTTCTGCAGCGCCGAGAGCAGTTCCGGGTTGGTGACATGCACCACACCGACCGCGTGGTCGGCGCCAGGGTTGGCAGGTGCAGCATGCAGGGCGGCGCAAGCCATCGCGGCGCTGGCCAGGGCGATCCATCGTTTCATTTGACTTTCTCCAGCAGGGCGGCTTCCTTGCCGCGGCGGGTGGGATACACATCCCCGAAGTTCTTGAGCAGCTTGACCGCTTCGGTCCAGTCCTGTTCGGTGACGGCCTTCCAGAACTTCGGCGTGGCGGCATCCAGGTTGACGCCGTACTGGAACGACACCGACGCGATGACGGTCTGCGCTTCCGCCGGCAGGTCGATGAAGTTCTTCTTGGCGGCCGTGGCCGAATCGTATTTGAGCTTCACGCTCGCGATGTGGCTGGCCTTGGTGGCCTTGTCGATGGATTCGGCCTCGGCGGCAGTGATCGTCAGCGGGGTCTTCTCGATCAGCGTCTTGGCGTCGGTGCCCTTGGTGCCGAGGTAGGGTTTGAGCTTGGTGACCAGGCCGCTGGCCAGGCCCAGGTTCTTCAGATCGCTCTCGGAGCGCTGGCCCAGGTCGAACCCGGTCGCGATGGTCACGCCGCTCTTGCTCACGTTGGCCGCCGGCACGTAGCCGGTGGTCAGCGAGCCGCCCTCCAGGGCGCTCAGGAAGGCATAGTCGATTTGTTCTGGCATGTCTGGTGGATGAAGGGGATCGGTGGCTGCCGCACTCGTTGGAATGGGCTGGTTCGTTGAGGGGGCAAGCGGGCCGCAGCGGCGTGCCGCGGGCCGAAGATATCATCGAAAAAGGTCGGCAGATCGTGGATGCTCTCCTGTCTCGCAGGTGGTGCCTGCGTCAATGTTGTCCAACCATTTCATTCGTAACAGGCTGAGGAAAGCATCGACATGGCAACGCAACTGTGGCAGTTCTGGGTGGACCGTGGCGGCACCTTCACCGACGTGGTGGGCCGCCGGCCCGACGGCACCCTGGTCACGCACAAGCTGCTGTCCGAAAACCCCGGGCACTATCGCGATGCCGCGGTGGCCGGCATCCGCCATCTGCTGGGCCTGCAGCCCGGCGCGCCCGTGTCGCCCACGCAGGTGGAGTGCGTGAAGATGGGCACCACCGTGGCCACCAACGCGCTGCTGGAGCGCAAGGGAGAGCCCACGCTGCTGGTGACCACGCGGGGCTTTCGCGATGCGCTGCGCATCGCCTACCAGAACCGCCCCCGACTGTTCGAGCGCCGCATCGTGCTGCCCGAGCTGCTGTACAGCCGCGTGATCGAGGCGCAGGAGCGCGTGGGGGCCCATGGCGAGGTCGAGCAGGCGCTGGACGTGGCCCACCTGCGCGAGCGCCTGTGGGCCGCCCACGACGCGGGCCTGCGCAGCGTGGCCATCGTGTTCATGCATGGCTACCGCTACACCGCGCACGAGCAGGCGGCGGCGCGGCTCGCGCGCGAGGCGGGCTTCACGCAGGTGAGCACCTCGCACGGCACCAGCCCGCTGATGAAGTTCGTGAGCCGGGGCGACACCACGGTGGTGGATGCCTACCTGTCGCCCATCCTGCGCCGCTACGTGGAGCAGGTGGCCGCCGAGATGCCGGGCGTGCCGCTGTACTTCATGCAGTCGTCGGGCGGGCTCACCGATGCGCACCGTTTCCAGGGCAAGGACGCGATCCTCTCCGGCCCGGCCGGCGGGATCGTGGGGATGGCGCGCACGGCGGAGCTGGCCTTCGCGGGCGAGGCAGGCGGCGCAGGAGGTGCCGGCGGGGCCGCGGGCCCGGGGGATTCGGTGCGCGTGATCGGTTTCGACATGGGCGGCACCTCCACCGACGTGAGCCACTACGCGGGCGAGTTCGAGCGCGAGTTCGAAACCCAGGTGGCGGGCGTGCGCATGCGCGCGCCGATGATGAGCATCCACACCGTGGCCGCCGGTGGCGGTTCGCTGCTGGAATACGACGGCGCGCGCTTTCGCGTGGGCCCGCAGAGCGCGGGCGCCAACCCGGGGCCGGCCAGCTACCGCCGGGGCGGGCCGCTGGCCGTGACCGATGCCAACGTGATGGTCGGCAAGATCCAGCCCGCGCACTTTCCGCACGTGTTCGGCCACGGCGGCAACGAGCCGCTCGATGCGGACGTGGTGCAGGCCCGCTTTGCTGACCTCGCGGCGCAGGCCGGCCGCCCCGCGCACGACGTGGCCCACGGCTTCATCCAGATCGCGGTGCAGCAGATGGCCAATGCCATCAAGAAGATCTCGGTCGCACGGGGCTACGACGTCACGCGCTACACCCTGCAGTGCTTCGGCGGCGCGGGCGGGCAGCATGCCTGCCTGGTGGCCGATGCGCTGGGCATGCAGCGCGTGTTCGTGCACCCGCTGGCCGGCGTGCTGTCGGCCTACGGCATGGGCCTGGCCGACCAGAACCTGATCCGCGAGCAGGCGGTGGAAGCGCGCCTGTCGCCCGAGGCCCTGGGCGGCATCGCCCACACGCTGGATGCGCTGGCCGAGGCGGCCCGGGCGAGATGGCACAGCAGCAGCAAGGCGGTGCGCCGGTGTCGGTGCGCCGCCGGGTGCATGTGCGGTACGAGGGCTCGGACGCGGCGCTGGTCGTGCCCGTCGGCGAGGTGCCGGAGGTGGCGGCCATCACGGCGGGTTTCGAGGCCGCCTACCGCCAGCGCTTCGCCTTTCTCATGCGGGGCCGGGCGTTGATCGTGGAGGCGGTCTCGGTCGAGGCGGTGGTGGCCGGCGACGCGCCGGTCGAGCCGATGCAGGCCCTGCAACCGCCGCGCGAGGCGCCGCGCCGTGGCACCGTGCGCATGTACACCGTGGGGCGTGGACGGCG
>NZ_BAAJYS010000103.1:0-12307 GCF_057543315.1 Acidovorax sp. KPB24-07 | reverse complement strand
ATGAAGATGAACATGAACAGCGCCATCGCCCGGCCGATGAGTGGCTGGCGGCACCCGACTGCTGGATCCCACCGTGAAGATGCGCACCTGCATGAAGCCAGCCCAGCAGGCCGGATGGCCAGCATGAGCGCAACCCCTTGCCAGAGGGCGCCGATCACGCCCATGGGCATGAACAGCAGGCCGATGGTGGCGTCGAATGCCAGCAGCGTCATCCCCAGGCTGCCCCAGCGCAGGCGCGGCAGCATGCCCGAGGCCACCATGCCCGCGAGCGTGCCGGCACCGTGGGCGCCCACCAGCGCGCCGAACGCGGCGGCGCCCAGGTGGGGCAGGCTGCTCGCCAGCACCGGCATGGCGATGTGCAGCGGCCCCATGATGAGCACCGCCACGGCGCTCCAGTAGAGAAAGCAGGTGCGCAATTCGCGGTCGCGCCAGAAGTGCGCCAGGCCCTGCGCCACCGAAGCCAGCACCGCGGGCGGGGCGGTGCCCTGTCCGGCGGGGCGGTTGGGATTGGTGGAGGTGGCTGGCGCCGTGGCCAGCAGGCGCACTTTCGACAGCGTCCAGGCCGACACGCCGAAGCTGAGCGCATCGAGTCCGAAGGCAATGCCGATGCCCGTCGCGTTGACCATCGTGCCGGCGCCGTCCGCACGGCTGCCGTCGCCGAACAGGGCGATCAGCAGCCCGGCCAGCAGCGGCCCCAGGAACATCGTGAGCTGCCGCAGGCCCATGCTGATGCCGTTGGCCGCCTGCAACTGCGTGCGCGGCACCACGTGCGGCAGCATGGCCGTGCCGGCCGGGATGCTGAAGGCGGTGGCCAGGCCGATGGCCAGCGACAGTGCATAGACCATCCACAGCGTGAGCGCACCCGTCAGCACCAGCCCGCTGAGCAGGCCCAGCAAGGCCAGGTTGGCGTATTTGGTGCGCATCAGCACCTGCTTGGGCGAGTGGCGGTCCACCAGGGCGCCGCCGATCAGGATGAACAGCGCGCGCGGCACGCTCATGAGGGCCAGCACCGTTCCGAGCACCAGCGTGTCGCCGGTCATCTGCAGCACGAGCCAGGGCAGGGCGATGAGCGTGAACTGGTCGCCCAGCAGGGTGAGGGCCGTGCCGCTGACCATCCAGCGGAAGTTGGAGTCCTGCAGCAATGCGGCGCGCGGGTGTTGGGGCGAAGGGGTCATGGGTCGGTCCGTTGGCTGCGCAGGGGCAGCGATGGGGGCCGACTGTGAAGCCTCACGTAGCGTGAGGGTCAAGCCATTTTTTTCAGGGCGATGGCGCGGCGGCCGGCAGGCGCGGCACGGCGTGCAGGTAGTTGCGCACGGGCTCGCTCAAGGGAGAGCCGGCGCGCAGCAGGGGCTCGCTGGCCGATGCGCGCATCAGCTTGGCGCGCAGCCCGGCGTCGTTGCGGCAAAGGGTGCCGAACAGGGTGTCCCAATGCGCGGCGGCCGCCCGCGCGCGCGGATGGCCCGGGGGAATGCCCTGGTCCAGCAACTGCTGCACTTCCTGTTCCAGGTGCTGCCATTGCGTGTGGTGTACCTGGCCCAGCCGGCGCAGGTCGTCACGGTCCAGGTAGCGCAGCAGCAGGTCCATGCGCAACTGGATGGCGCCTTCGATGTACCGGATCATGTCGCCCGGCGGCGCATGGTTGCGGCCCTGGGTGCTGGGCTCGGTGCGGAACATGTGGCCCCAGCGTTCCAGCAGGTCCATGTCGCCGTCCATCCAGTGCAGCATCAGCGCCATCCATCGGTAGGCCAGCGCCTGGACTGCGGGCGCATCGATCGGCAGGCCCTCGTCCATGGCCTGGCGCACCTGGTCCCTGACGACCAGCCAGTCCGCTTCGATGCGGTGCCAATGGGAGAAGATGTGCTTGAGCTCGGCCGCGCTGAAGTATTTGCCGTAGGTGGCCATGAGCGCCAGCGCCTGCAGCCAGTCGCCCATGTCGGGCTCGGCGCCGGCCTCCAGCCCGTCGCGCAGCAGCGACAGGCGGCCGCGCAGCTCGGTGGCCTGCGCGATCTGCTGGTCCAGCGCGCGGATCTGCTGCCCGATGATCTGCTCGGGCGCCATGCCTTCGCCCGCCAGCAGGGCCGCGATGTCGCTGAGCGGCAGGCCCATCTGTCGCAGCGTCTGGATGCCGTGCAGCCGCTGCACGTCGGACGGGCTGTAGAGGCGGTAACCCGCCTCGGACCGGCCCGAGGGCTTGAGCAAACCCACCTCGTCGTAATGGTGCAGCGTGCGCACCGTGAGGCCGGTGCGCCGGGCCAGCTCGCCGACCTGGAGCAGCATTGGTGTCGGGCCCTCGGACGGGTCAGCGGACCGAGATCAGTTCGATTTCGAAGTTCAGCGTGGCGTTGGGGGGAATGACGCCGCCCGCGCCGCGCTCGCCGTAGGCGATGGCCGGCGGGCAGGTCAGCTTGGCCTTGCCGCCCGGCTTCATGCGCTGCACGCCTTCGGTCCAGCAGGGAATGACGCGGTTGAGCGGAAACTCGGTGGGTTCGCCGCGCTTGTAGGAGCTGTCGAACTCCTTGCCGTCCGGCAGCGTGCCCTTGTAGTGCACCTTGACGGTGTCCGTGGCCTTGGGCGAGGTGCCGGTGCCTTCTTTCAGCGACTCGTACACCAGCCCGCTGGGCAGGGTGACGGGGGCGGTCTGCGCCATGGCGGCGGGAACGATCACAAGCCCGGCAAGCAGGGCGCACAAGGAATTTCGCACGAAAGCATCTCCTGAAAAAAGGTAGCCCGCGATCTTAAAGAGTCTGCCCGCGGCCCTGTCACCCCATGTTGAGGGCCAGGCCGGCCGGGCCCATGGCGCGGCCGGCGCACCCCTCGCCGTCACGCGTAGTCGCTCACCGGAATGCAGCTGCACGACAGGTTGCGATCGCCCCAGACGTTGTCCACGCGGCCGACCGGCGACCAGTACTTGCTGCGGCGCAAGGCGTCCACCGGAAAGGCCGCGGTCTCGCGGGCGTAGGGCCGCGTCCATTCCGGGGCGAGCAGGCTCTCGGCCGTGTGGGGCGCGTGCTTGAGCGGGTTGTCGTCCTGCGGCCAGGCGCCAGATTCGATCTGGCGGATCTCCTCGCGGATGGCGATCATCGCGTCGATGAAGCGGTCCAGCTCGGACAGCGTTTCGCTTTCGGTGGGCTCCACCATCAGCGTGTTGGGCACCGGGAACGACAGCGTGGGCGCATGGAAGCCGTAGTCGATCAGACGCTTGGCCACGTCCTCGGCCATCACGCCGCTGGTTTCCTTCAGGCCCCGCAGATCCAGGATGCATTCGTGGGCCACGTGGCCGTTGGCGCTCGCGTACAGCGTGGGGTAGTGGTCTTTCAGGCGCGCGCTGATGTAGTTGGCCGACAGGATGGCCGTCTCGGTCGCGGCCTGCAGGCCCTCGGCGCCCATCATGCGGATGTACATCCAGCTGATCGGCAGCACGGCGGCATTGCCCAGCGGGGCGGAGCTGACCGCGCCCACGCCGTTGGCAGCGTTCGCGTCGGCACCCAGGGCGCCTTGCGCGGCCGCGGTGCGGTGGCCCGGCAGGTAGGGCACCAGGTCGGCCACCACGCACACGGGGCCGACGCCGGGGCCGCCGCCGCCGTGCGGGATGCAGAAGGTCTTGTGCAGGTTCAGGTGGCTCACGTCGCCGCCGAATTCGCCGGGGGCGGCCACGCCCACCAGGGCGTTCATGTTGGCGCCGTCCACGTACACGCGCCCGCCGTGCTGGTGCACGAGCGCGCACAGTTCCTTCACCTGCGTCTCGAACACGCCGTGCGTGCTGGGGTAGGTGATCATCACGCAGGCCAGGTGCGCGCTGTGCTGCTCGCACTTGGCGCGCAGGTCGGCCAGGTCCACGTTGCCGTTGGCATCGCAGGCCGTCACCACCACATGCATGCCCACCATCTGGGCGCTGGCGGGGTTGGTGCCGTGCGCGCTGCTGGGGATCAGGCAGATGTTGCGGTGGCCCTCGCCCTGGGCCGCGTGGTAGGCCTTGATGGCCAGCAGGCCGGCGTATTCGCCCTGCGAGCCCGCGTTGGGCTGCAGGCTGATGCCGGCGTAGCCCGTGGCCT
The DNA here is from genome assembly GCF_057543315.1 of Acidovorax sp. KPB24-07. Lineage (NCBI taxonomy): Bacteria > Pseudomonadati > Pseudomonadota > Betaproteobacteria > Burkholderiales > Comamonadaceae > Acidovorax > Acidovorax sp. KPB24-07. The sequence continues at coordinate 8,255 of NZ_BAAJYS010000103.1, read as the reverse complement.
CGCACAGCCAGGCGCGCAGTTGCTCGTCGAGCAGGCGGTAGCCCCGCTGCTGGTCGGCCGGGGCGAAGGGGTGCACATTCGCGAATTCGGGCCAGGTGATGGGGATCATCTCGCTGGTCGCGTTCAGCTTCATGGTGCAGCTGCCCAGCGGGATCATGCTGCGGTCCAGCGCCAGGTCCTTGTCGGACAGCTGGCGGATGTAGCGCAGCATGCCGGTCTCGGAATGGTGGGTGTTGAACACCGGGTGCGTGAGGAAGGCGCTGGTGCGGCGCAGCCCCGTGGGGATCAGCGGCTCCACGCCCTTTTCGAAGGCGGCGAAAGTGGGCAGCGCCTGGCCGTCCCGGGCGAACACCTTCCACAGCAGCTCGATGTCGGCACGCGTGGTGGTCTCGTCCAGCGAGATGCACAGGTAGTTCTCGAAATAGACGCGCAGGTTGGCGCCCAGCGAGACGGCGCGGGCCGCAATGGCTTGCGTTGCGCCTTCGGTGTGCAGCGACAGCGTGTCGAAGGCGGCCTGCGGGCGCAGCGGCGCACCCAGTTGCTCCAGCCCCTTGGCCAGGATGGCGGTGTAGGCGGCCACGCGCTGGGCGATGCGCATCAGGCCCTGGGGCCCGTGGTAGACGGCGTACATGCTGGCCACCACGGCAGGCAGCACCTGGGCCGTGCAGATGTTGGAGGTGGCCTTTTCGCGGCGGATGTGCTGCTCGCGCGTCTGCAGCGCCAGGCGGTAGGCGGGCTTGCCGTGCACGTCCACGCTCACGCCGACCAGGCGGCCGGGCAGGGAGCGCTTGTACTCGTCGCGGCAGGCCATGAAGGCGGCGTGCGGGCCGCCCGCGCCCATGGGCATGCCGAAGCGCTGCGTGGTGCCCACCACGATGTCCGCGCCCCATTCGCCGGGCGGCGTGATGAGGGTGAGGGCCAGCAGGTCGGCCGCGGCGATGAAGGCCGCGCCCTTGGCATGCGCCTTGGCGGCATCGGCCGCCAGGTCGTCGATGCGGCCGCTGGTGGCGGGGTACTGCGCCAGCACGGCGAAGTAGTCGCCGTCCAGCGCGTCATTCCACTCGGCCAGCGAATTGGCCAGCACCACCTCGATGCCCAGCGGCGCGGCGCGCGTCTGGATCACCTCGATGGTCTGCGGGTGCGCGTCGCCGGCCACGATGAAGCGCGTGCTTTTCGATTTGACCGAGCGCTTGGCCAGCGTCATGGCCTCGGCCGCCGCGGTCGCCTCGTCCAGCATGGAGGCGTTGGCGATGGGCATGGCCGTGAGGTCGCACACCATGGTCTGGAAGTTGACCAGCGCCTCCATGCGGCCCTGCGAGATCTCGGCCTGGTACGGCGTGTAGGCCGTGTACCAGGCGGGGTTCTCCAGGATGTTGCGCAGGATGACGCCGGGCGTGTGCGTGCCGTGGTAGCCCTGGCCGATGAAGCTGCGCAGCACCTGGTTCTGTGCGGCGATGGCCTTCAGCTCGGCCAGTGCCGCGGCTTCCGTCGTGGCGGGCGGCAGGTCCATGGCCCGGCTGCGTGCGATGGAGCGCGGCACGATGCCGTCCACCAGCGCGCGGCGCGAGGCCTCGCCGATGGCGGAGAGCATGTGCTGTTCGTCCGCCCCGTCGATGCCGATGTGGCGGGGCAGGAACTCGGTGGCGTTTTCAAGCGCGCCAAGCGGCAGGGCGGATTGCATCAGCATGGAAGAGGACCGTGGACGGAAAAAGAAAGGGGAAGGAAAAGGCTCAGGCGTTCTTGGCGAAATCGGTGTAAGCCGTTTCGTCCATCAGGCCGGACAACTGGGCCGGCTCGGACAGCTTGACCTTGAAGAACCAGCCGGCGTTCAAGGGATCGGAGTTGGCGAGCGAGGGGTCGGCGCGCAGCGCCTCGTTCACTTCCACCACCTCGCCCGAGACGGGCATGTACACATCGGCGGCGGCTTTGACGGACTCGACCACGCCGGCCACTTCGCCCTGCGAGAAGGTCTTGCCGACTTCGGGCAGGTCCACGAACACCACGTCGCCCAGGGCATCCTGGGCATGGACAGTGATGCCGACCACGGCGGCGTTGGCATCGGCGGCGTCGATCCACTCGTGATCGCGGGAGTATTGAACGGTCATGGGGGCTCCTGAAAAATGAAGAAAAGGAATCTGGAATGTAGCGGTGGCCGCCGCCTTGGCGGTGGCCCCGGCTGCCCGTTTCAGCCGCGGTAGTAGCGGGGCGCCACGAAAGGCATCGCGCACACCTGCATGGGCACCGGCTTGCCGCGCACGATGGCCTGCACGCGGGTGCCGATGGCGGCCAGCGCCGGGGGCACGTAGGCCATGGCGATGGGCTGGTTCACGCTCGGCCCCAGCAGGCCGCTGGTGACCTCGCCGAGGGCCTCGCCCTCGGCGCTTTGCAGCGGGGTGTGTTCGCGCACGGGCACGCGCTCCAGCGCCGTGAGGCCCACCGCGGCTTGCGCGCCAGGGTGGCCGGGTCGTCGATCTGCGCCAGCACCTTGGCAGCGCCGGGAAAGCCGCCGGCCCGCGCACCGCCCGTGCGGCGCACCTTCTGGATGGCCCAGTTCAGGCCGGCTTCGGGGGGCGTGGTGGTGGTGTCGATGTCGTTGCCGTACAGGCACAAGCCCGCCTCCAGGCGCAGCGAGTTGCGCGCGCCCAGGCCGATCGGCTTCACCTCGGGCTGCGCCAGCAGGGCGCGCGCCAGCGCTTCGGCCTGCGATGCGGGCACCGAGATCTCGAACCCGTCCTCGCCCGTGTACCCGCTGCGGGTGACGAAGGCCTCGCAGCCCGCGATATCGTAGCGCCCGCCGGTCATGAAGACGAGCTGCTCGATGCCGGGCGCCAGCCGCGACAGCGCCGCGACGGCCTGCGGGCCCTGCAGCGCCAGCAGCGCATGGTCGGGCATGGGGACGACCTCGCAGCGCTGGCCGATGCGGGCCTGGATGTGGGCGATGTCGCCGGCCTTGCAGGCGCCGTTCACGATCACGAAGATGTCGCCCTCGCCCTGTTTGATGAACATCAGGTCGTCGATGATGCCGCCCTCGTCGTTCAGCAGCAGGCCGTAGCGCTGCTTGCCCACGGGCAGGTCGATCACGTCCACGGGAATGAGGGATTCGAAGGCGGCCGCGGCATCGCTGCCCACCAGACGCAACTGGCCCATGTGCGACACGTCGAACAGGCCGGCGGCCTGGCGCGTGTGCAGATGCTCCGCCATCAGGCCGGCGGGGTACTGCACGGGCATGGAATAGCCGGCGAACGTCACCATGCGGGCCCCGAGTTCGAGGTGCAGGGCATTCAGCGGGGTGGTGAGCAGGGCGGCGTCGGCGGCGGACATGGCAATCTCCAGCAAGGGCAAATGGGAACGCGGCCCCATGGCCACGCCTTTGCCCCGCTGTCCGCTTTACCTGAGAGATTCACCCACGTGCCAAGGCGGCGCGGGGCTTGCTCCTTCGGTGGGCCCGCGCACGCGGCGGACCTCTCTCCAGCAAGGGGAACGCCCGCATCCCTGCGGGCGTTTTGCCAGTCCTTTTGCCTGAGCGTTCGGGGTCACCCTGCGCCTTCGGCGGCGCCGGCAATCCCGGTGACGGGGCGGCGCTCTCTCCTGACCGGGCGGATTCTAACTGCAGCGCCGGTGCGCGCCGGGCGATCCGACCGCGGTGTGCGCGGGGGCTTGCCGTGTATCCAGAAGGCCATGCTTTCGAAAGCCAAGCGCCCCGGCGAACGGTAATCCGCCGGGGCCCTGCCTGTTTCGTGCGCCCCGGTAAGGGCGCCTTGATCGATGAAGTATGCGGTGCGGGCACTGGATGGATTTTCTGAATTTCTTCAAAAATGCCAGATTTGCAGAAAATTCTTCTGAAATATGTGAATTGGGAGAACAATGCAGTGCATGGACCGCCTCGACAGAAAAATCCTCTCCGTCCTGCAGGCCGACGCCCGCGCCAGCCTGCAGGAGATCGGCAACGCCGTGGGCCTGAGCCCGTCGCCCTGCTGGGGCCGCATCAAGAAGATGGAGGAGGCGGGCGTGATCGAGGGCTACACCGTGCGCCTGAACCCCAAGGCGCTCGATCTGAACGACACGGTGCTGGTTCAGGTCACGCTCGACAGCCATTCGGACAACACGCTGGAGAAGTTCGGCGAAACCCTGGCCAGCATTCCCGAGGTCATCGAGGCGCACCTGGTGTCGGGCGATTACGACTACCTGCTGCGCGTGGTGGTCAAGGACACGCGCGATTACGAGCGGCTGCTGCGCGAGAAGCTCTACAAGATCAAGGGCATTCGCCACAGCCGGTCGAGCTTCGTGCTGCGCACGCTCAAGCGGGCCGACCTGCCTTTGTTCGCGCAGTGACCGTGGAGGTGCCGGGGGGCTCGGACGGGCCAAGGCAAGCGGTTTGTGCTGAAAAGTGCCGATTGCCCTAGATCTTATTGCCTTGGATGCTATTAATTCGGGAGCAATGGGGTGCGACGTTGGCGCTGTGCCGCGTCAGGCTGCGATGCGCACAGCACCGTCCTCGTCCTGCGGCACCCAGACGATGCGGTCCATGTCCACGCCCATCGCGCGTGCCTGGGCCAGCAGGCGGGGGCGCACGCCGCGGGGCAGGGTGGGGGTGCGCGACAGGATCCACAGGTAGTCGAGGCTCGCGCCCACGACCATGGCCCAGCGGTAGTCCTCGTCCAGCGCCACCACGTGGTAGCCGCCGTAGAAGGGGCCGAAGAACGACACCTTGAGCGATGCTTGGTCGGGGCGGCCGATGAACACCGCCCGGCCGCGCGATTCGCGCCAGCGCTTGCGGGCCGGATCGAACCCGCGGTTGAGCACCTGCACCGATCCGTCCGGGCCCCGGCTGTAGTGGGCGCTGGTCTGGACCAGGCCCTTTTCGAAACGGTGGTCGATGCGGGCCAGCTCGTACCAGTGCCCGGCATAGCGGTCCACGTTGAAATCCTCCACCACCTCGATGCCCCGCGGGGCCCGCACGGATGCGCTGGCCGAGAATGCCAGCGCTGCCCCCACGGCGGCTGCGCCCAAGGCCAGGGGCCAGAGCGGGCGACGGTGGGTGCGGTAGCGTGGGGCGGGGGAACGGGCCATGGGGTCTCCTGCTTCGATGGCGTGGTGGTTCTTGATACTGCGCTGCAGTGCGCGGCGCGGAAAGGCCAGACAGTCTCGCCCGCGGGTCAGGAGGGTCCTGTAGGCGCGTTCCTGCAAAGGCCGTCGGAATCGCCACGAAAAAAGGGCCTGCAACGCAGGCCCTTCGGGTCGCCCTGGCGAGGGCGGGGGAGGCTTCACATGCCGGAGTAGTTCGGGCCGCCGCCCCCTTCGGGCGTGACCCAGACGATGTTCTGCGTCGGATCCTTGATGTCGCAGGTCTTGCAGTGCACGCAGTTCTGCGCGTTGATCTGCAGCCGCTGGGCATTGCCCCCCTTGGCCTCGTCGGGCACGAACTCGTACACGGCGGCGGGGCAGTAGCGCGCCTCGGGGCCGGCGTACTTGGCGAGGTTGATATTGACCGGCACGCTCGGGTCCTTGAGCGTCAGGTGTGCCGGCTGGTTCTCGGCATGGTTGGTGTTGCTGATGAACACGCTGGACAGCCGGTCGAAGGTGAGCTTGCCGTCGTGCTTGGGGTACACGATGGGCTTGCACTCGGCCGCGGGCTTCAGGTAGGCGTGGTCGGGCTTGTCGCGATGCAGCGTCCAGGGAATGTTGCCCTTGAGCACGAACTGCTCGATGCCGTTCATGAGTGTGGCGGTGGCCAGGCCCTTCTTGAACCACGCCTTGAAGTTGCGCGCCTTGTTCAGCTCCGCGTAGAGCCAGCTCTTTTCGAACGCCTCGGGGTAGGCCGTGAGTTCGTCGTGCTGGCGTCCCGCCTGCACCGCGTCGTAGGCCGCTTCAGCCGCCAGCATGCCGGTCTTGATGGCCGCGTGGCTGCCCTTGATGCGGCTCACGTTGAGGTAGCCCGCCTCGCAGCCCACCAGCGCGCCGCCCGGGAACACCGTCTTGGGCAGCGACAGCAGGCCGCCGGCCGTGATGGCGCGTGCGCCGTAACCGATGCGCTTGGCCGGCTTGATGCCCTTGGCCTCGTCGCCTTCCAGGTAGTAGCGGATGTTGGGGTGCGTCTTCCAGCGCTGGAATTCCTCGAAAGGGCTCAGGTAGGGGTTGGAGTAGTCCAGCCCGGTGATGAAGCCCAGCGTGACCTTGTTGTCCTCGGCGTGGTAGAGGAACGCGCCGCCGTAGGTGTCGCTGTCCATGGGCCAGCCGGCCGTGTGCATGACGAAGCCGGGCTGGTGGCGCTTGGGGTCGATTTCCCACAGTTCCTTCACGCCGATGCCGTAGGCCTGCGGGTCGCGCCCCTGGTCCAGCTTGAAGCGGCTGATGAGCTGGCGGCCCAGGTGGCCGCGCGCGCCCTCGGCGAAGATCGTGTACTTGGCGTGCAGTTCCATGCCCAGCTGGAAGTCGGCGGTGGGCTCGCCTTCCTTGCTCACGCCCAGGTTGCCGGTGGCCACGCCCTTGACCGAGCCGTCTTCGTTGTAGAGCACTTCGGCGGCCGGAAAGCCGGGGAAGATCTCCACGCCCAGGTTCTCGGCCTGGGTGGTGAGCCAGCGCACCACGTTTCCCAGGCTCACGATGTAGTTGCCGTGGTTCTGAAAGCACTGCGGCAGCAGGAAATTGGGGGTGCGCCAGGACGACTTTTCGCCCAGGAAGATCATGGCGTCGTCGGTGACGGGCTGGTTGAGCGGCGCGCCCAGTTCCTTCCAGTTGGGGATCAGCTCGGTCAGCGCCTTCGGGTCCATGATGGCGCCCGACAGGATGTGCGCGCCGGTCTCGGAGCCCTTTTCCAGCACCACGACCGAGATGTCCTGGCCTTTTTCGGTGGCGAGCTGCTTGAGCCGGATGGCGGTGGCCAGGCCGCCGGGGCCGCCGCCGACGACCACCACGTCGTACTCCATGGCTTCGCGGGGGCCGTGTTGGGCGAGGATTTCTTCTGGGGTCATGGGTGTCTCGTGGTGGTTTGATAATGGGTGATCCGCCGCGGGCGACTGGCCTGCGCGCAGTCCGTCGGTCGGACAGATTGTATTCACGGAAAACCGACAATCGAACGATCGTTCTATTTTCTGACAAGAGAGACATCCCATGGCTTACAGCATCGATTTGGAAGGGCGCGTCGCCTTCGTGACCGGGGCATCGAGCGGGCTCGGCGCGCAGTTCGCCCGCACGCTGGCCGCCGCAGGGGCCGGCGTGGTGCTGGCCAGCCGGCGCGTGGAAAAGCTCAAGGAGCTGCGCGCGCGCATCGAAGGCGAGGGCGGCGACGCCCATGTGATCGAGCTGGACGTGACCGACCACGACTCCATCAAGGCGGCCGTGGCCCACGCCGAGACGGAGATGGGCTCCATCGACATCCTGGTCAACAACTCGGGCGTCTCCACCACCCAGCGCCTGCAGGACGTGGAACCCGAGGATTTCGACTTCATCTTCGACACCAACGTGAAGGGCGCCTTCTTCGTGGCTCAGGAGGTCGGCAAGCGCATGCTGGCGCGCTCGCGCGGGGCGGCGCCGGGCAGCTTCACCGGCGGGCGCATCATCAACATCGCCTCGATGGCCGGCCTCAAGGTGCTGCCGCAGATCGGTGCCTACTGCATGAGCAAGGCGGCCGTGGTGCACATGACGCGTGCCATGGCGCTCGAATGGGGCCGCTTCGGCATCACGGTCAACGCCCTGTGCCCGGGCTACATCGACACCGAGATCAACCACCACCACTGGCAGACCGAGCAGGGCCGCAAGCTCCTGGACATGCTGCCGCGCAAGCGCGTGGGACAGCCCAAGGACCTGGATGCGCTCATCGTGATGCTGGCCAGCGACCAGAGCCACTTCGTGAACGGCGCGGTGATCGCCGCCGACGACGGTTTCGCGGTCTGACCGCCGGCCGATGCTGACTGGAATCCTGGCAGGGCTCGCCGCGGGCGCGCTCTGGGGGCTGGTGTTCGTCGCGCCGCGCATGGCGGCCGGGTTCGCGTCGGTGGACCTCACCGCTGGCCGTTTCGTGGCCTACGGCGCCATGGCCGTGGGCATGCTGCTCTGGGGCCTGCGCCCCGGCACGCGCCGAGCGGTGCGCTGGCCCACCGCCCGCCAGGCCGGGGCGCCCTGGGCCTGAGCGTGCTGGGATTCACTGGCTACTACCTGCTGCTGGTGCTGGCGATCCGCGATGCGGGGGGTGGAGGTGCCGGCCCTCATCATCGGCACCATCCCGGTGTGGGTCATGCTGCTGGGCAAGCCGAAGG
>NZ_BAAJYS010000102.1:0-12445 GCF_057543315.1 Acidovorax sp. KPB24-07 | reverse complement strand
CGGCTGGCCGCGACTGTCGCGTGCGGTGCGGGCCCTGGCGCTGGGATTGGCCGGCTGCAGGGCGTGGCTGCACCCGCTGGATTGGGGGCTTTCGCTGGGCCTGGGCCTGGCCGCATGGGGCCTGGTGGCGCTGTCGTTCGCCTGGCTGCTGCACGGGCTGGGCATCGGCCTGCCCTGGCGCGATGCCGCCTCCCTGTACCCCACCGCCATGCTGGCCGGCGCCGCGTCCATGCTGCCGGCCGGCATCGGCACCACCGAGGCCACCCTGGTCGCCTTGCTGGCGCTGCACGCCGTGCCGCTGGGCCTGGCCACGCTGGCGGCCGTGGGCATCCGCGTGGCCACGCTGTGGTTCGCCGTGCTGTGCGGCTTCGTGGCCATCGGGGTGCTGGAGCGCCGGCGCGCGGGGGGCGAAGCCGTCAGGTGAGCGCGCTGGCGCGGTGCGTCAGCCAATGGCCGGCTCTACTGCCGGCTCCGCAGGCCGCAGCTTCGCCCGGCCCTCCGCCAGCGCCTCGGCCGTGATGGCGGCCTTGTGGCGGTGCGCGGTCGCCGCGTCCGACAGGATCTTCCACAGGGCATCGTTGCCGGGCGACATGTGGTCCACGATGCCGCTGGCGACCAGGTCCGTCCCGTTCTGCAGGCCCGGTGTCTGCGACCCCGGCCGCGTGTAGCCCTTGCCCAGCTGCTCCAGCTCGGCATTGGACAAGGGGCGGGCATCGCCGCCCCTCGCGGTCGATCCCTCGAAGAACTCCGGGTGGAACTGCAAGCCGATCAGCGGCGCCCGCGGCTGGGACGATTCGATCGCCATGATGGCCCGCCAGGCGGTCCCGCCCTCCTCCGCGGCAATGGTGCGGCTCAAGGCAGTGCTCAGGTGCGGGCGGCCGGCCGGATCGTCGATCACGGCCTGGTGGTGCAGGACGGCTGCGCGGATGTCCTGCAGCGCGTTGCCGAAGACGCTGGCCTCCTTCTTCGCACCCTCCGTGGCGGCAGGGTCCTGCGCCGATGCCGCCCCGCCGGCCCGGTCGTCGCCGAGCGTGCGCACGCCGACGTGGCGCCCCACGTGCTGCTGCAGCGGTGCGCCGAAAAAAGACGTTGGTCATCTGGAATCCGCGGCAGATCGCCATCAGGGGCACGCCGCGGTGAAAGCACTGGTGCAGCAGGCCCATTTCGAGCACGGACCGGCGGTAGTCGCCCTTCCAGTCCGTCTGCGGCTCGGCCTGCTGGTTGTACAGGCGGGGCGAAAGGTCTTCGCCGCCGGGCAGCACGACGGAGTCCACATGCCGGGCCAGGATCTCGGCCTTGGCCAGGATCTGCGCGATCTTCGGCAAGGCCTGGGGGTCCGCCAGGGCATCGGCCACGAGGCGCTGGGGCAAGGACTGGTCGCCGGCCGGCTGCGAGGCCAGGCGGTCGAGGTGGGCCTCGACCTCGGCATCCACCACCGCCGCCTGCACCGAGGCCACCCGCATCTCCACCCGCAGCGGCAAGGTGCCCCGCCACGGCCGCGATCTTGGCCCCGACGCGCGGAACGGTGACGCCCCGCGACTCGTGCGAGACCAGCGTGGCCGTGGTGGGCCGGGTGAGGTGGGCGGTGTCCGCGGAAGCCGCATCGATGGCAAAGCGGGCCCGCGTGTCCAGGAACACCGTGTCGGTCAGGTCGGACGCTTCGATCCGCGTGTCCTTCGACACCGAGGCGCTGAGAAAATGCGTGCCAGGCATCTGCACGCCCTTGAACACGCAGTTCCCCTCGAAGCTCGCATCCTCGAAGCTGCTGTGCTGCAGCCGGCTGTCTTCGAAGCGAACGCCGCTCAGTGCGGCGTTGACAAACATCGTCTCCCCGAATTCGCAGCCCTTGAAGGCGGTGTCGTGCAACGCGGCATTCGCGAACGACACGCCTTCGAACCGGCAGCCCTCGAAGTGGCTGCCCTTGATGCGCGTGTCCGCCAGGGAGCTGCCGCCGAACTGGCAGCGCTTGAAATCCACGCCCGAGAGATCCCAACCCCGCAGGGCAGGACCGCCCTCGGGCAGCTGTGCGCCCTCCAGCACGTGGGAATGGCCCGCGGCGCCCAATGCGGCAGCGAGCGACGGCTTGCCAGTGCCTGTGGCGCTCGCCGGCGCATCGGCCACGGCCTTCAGGAGCCGATGCAGCAAGGCGGTGTCCGCCGTGCCCACGGCGAGCGGCGCCTTTGGCGGCACGGACGGGCCCGCGCCGGTCGGCAGCGCCGACAGCGGCACGCGCGATCGCATGGCCTCGGCGCCTGGGGAACGGGGTTGCCTGGCCGCCAGGTCCGGATGGCCCGATGGCCCCGCCGCAGCGGGCCCGCTTTTGCCGATGGCCGGCGCGCCATCGGCCCCGGTGGATTCGGGCTGCCGGTGTTTCACCTCGGCAGCGTTCACTGTCACTTTCATTGGTATGCACCTCCCTGTCCGCCGGCCTCCCTGCGCGGCCCAACGCCACCAGTGGAGCCATGCCGACGGGGCGCCGATTCTGAACAGGGATCGCGCCTGCGCAAAGCGCGGATTTCGCATATCGACCTGCGCAATGCGCAGATGCCCCTGCGGGGATGGCCGGTCAGCCCCGCAGGCGCTCGATCAGGCCGTTGAGCGCCTCGATCGAGCCGAACTGGATCGCCAGCTCGCCCATCTCTTCGGTGCGGCTGCCACGCTTGACGCGCTTTTTGACACGCACCTCGACTTCGGCCATGAGCAGGTCGGACAGCTCCTCCTCCACCCGCTTGAGGTCGCGCGACTTGGCGTCCTTCTTGGGCTTTTGCGGCACCAGGCTGAACTCGGCGCCGATCTTCTTGACCAGGGCCTCGGCCTCGCGCACCGACAGCTTCTTGGCCGCGATCTGGTTGCCCGCCGTGATCTGCGCCGCCCGGTCCAGCGACAGCAGCGCGCGCGCATGGCCCATGTCGATGTCGCCGGCCATCAGCATCGTCTGCACCGGATCGGCCAGATTCAGCAGGCGCAGCAGGTTGCTGGCGGCGCTTCGCGAGCGGCCCACGGCCTGCGCGGCCTGCTCGTGCGTGAGGCCGAACTCCTTGACCAGCCGCGACAGGCCCTGCGCCTCTTCCAGCGGGTTCAGGTCCTCGCGCTGGATGTTCTCGATGAGGGCCATGGCGGCGGCCGACTCGTCGGGCACGTCGCGCACCAGCACCGGCACCTCGGCCAGGCCCGCCAGCCGCGCGGCCCGAAAGCGCCGCTCGCCGGCGATGATCTCGTAGCGGCCCGCATGATCGCCCTGCGCCAGCCGGCGCACCAGGATCGGCTGCATGATGCCCTGCGCCTTGATCGACTCGGCCAGCTCGTACAGCGCGCCCTCGTCCATGCGCGTGCGGGGTTGGTACATGCCGGGCACCATGTCGGCCAGGGCCAGCGTGGTGGGGGTGCCTTCGGGCGGCGGCGGGGCGGCATCGCCCTTTTCCGCGACCTTGGGGCCCAGCAATGCTTCCAGGCCGCGGCCGAGGCCCTTGGGTTTCTTGGTGACCATGTTGTCGTTCCTCGTACAAATCAAAAAGGGGGGCGGATGCCGTGCGGATCGGACCCGCGGCGGCGGGCAAGGCGCCGGTTCAGCCAGCGCCGCTGGCCCCAGAAAAGCCCTGCGAACGCCAGCAGCACCCACAGCCAGTTCCCCTGCGAAAACCCTGGCTGGCCGTGACGAACCGGCAGGCCAGTGGCCTCTACCGCCAGGGCCACTTCAAGCGCCGTGAGCAGGGCCACCGCCGCAGACAGCCACAGCGGTGCAGGCGGTGTGGCGGCCGACCCGGGCGTTCCCCGCCGCGCCGCGAACCGCAGGAACACCCCGAGCGCGATCACGGCCAGCACGGCGGCGGCGAACAGCTTGCCGGTGAACACCATGACCGGAACCCCGGCCAGGCTCAGCAGGCCCACGCCGCACTCCGCGGCCACCTGCAGGCTGGACGCCGCGCCCGCCTTGAGCCGTGCGATCCAGGAAAGCGGCGTGGCACGGGCCTGAGGCACGGGCCTCGGCCCCTCGGCAGAGGTGCCCGGGGGCTGTCGCCGCATCACCGCGACAGGGCCTCCAGCCAGCCGTGGCCTTGCGCCCAGTCCCCCAGGCCCGACTCGGCATTGATGTGGCCGAGCGCGCCCGCATCGACGAAGCGCGCGCCCCAGTCGTGGCCCAGCCCCTGCACGCGCTCGAAGCTGCAATAGGGGTCGTTGCGGCTGCCCACCAGCACGGCAGGAAACGGCAGCGGCTGGCGCGCGATGGGGGCCCAGCCGGGCAGCAGGGGCGCGATATCGGGATGCTCCACGTCGCCGGGGGACACCAGCAGCGCGCCGCGCACCCGGTGGGCGTTCTTCGAATGCGCCGCCCACCAGGCGGTGAGGATGCAGCCCAGGCTGTGCGCCACCAGCACCACGGGGCCGCCGGCGTCCACCACCACCTCTTCCAGGCGGGCGGACCAGTCGCCACGCAGCGGGTGCATCCAGTCGTGCTGCTCCACGCGCCGGTAGCCGTGCAGGCGCTCCCAGCGGCTTTGCCAATGGTCTTCCCCGGAGTTCTGCCAACCGGGCAGCAGCAGCACGTTGTCTGGTTTCATACTATGTTTTTGATAGCAAAGAGGGCAATGAATCCGCCGGCATGAGGGCGATCTGGCACTCAAACCCGCTGCGGCCTACATGCGCTTGACGCGCTTGACCATCTCGCGGGCGAAGTCCACGAACGCCTGGCTGCCCTTGGCGGACGGGTCGAACACCACGCCGGGCAGGCCGTAGCTCGGTGCCTCGGCCAGGCGCACGTTGCGCGGGATCACCGTGTTGAACACCTTGTCGCCGAAGTGGTCCTTGAGCTGCTCGCTCACCTGGCTTTGCAGCGTGATGCGCGGGTCGAACATCACGCGCAGCAGGCCGATGATCTGTAGGTCCTTGTTCAGGTTGGCGTGCACCTGCTTGATGGTGTTGACCAGGTCGGTCAGCCCCTCCAGCGCGAAATACTCGCACTGCATGGGCACGATGACGCCGTGGGCGCAGCACAGGCCGTTCAGGGTCAGCATGCTCAAGGACGGCGGGCAGTCGATGAGGATGAAGTCGTAGTCCTTGTCCACCTCGGCGAGGGCTGCCTTCAGGCGCCGCTCGCGGTGCTCCAGCGCCACCAGTTCCACCTCGGCGCCGGCCAGTTCGCGGTTGGCGCCCAGCACGTGGTAGCCGCACTTTTCCGACAGCACCGCCGCCTCCTTGACCGAGGACGACTCCAGCAGCACGTCGTACACCGTCAGCTCCAGCGCGCGCTTGTCCACGCCCGAGCCCATGGTGGCATTGCCCTGCGGGTCCAGGTCGACCATCAGCACCCGCTGGCCGATCTTGGCCAGCCCCGCGGCCAGGTTGACGGAGGTCGTGGTCTTGCCCACCCCACCCTTCTGATTGGCAATGCAAAAAATCTTGGCCATGACTGCTTTCGTTTCGCGGAAATTATTTGGAGAGGGCCAGCTTGATGCCGAAGCCGATGAGGAAGACGCCGGCGATCTTCTCCAGCCCGCGCGCGACCTTCGGGTTGGCGCGCATGCGCTCGGCCAGGCGGTGGGTCAGCAGCACGACGACGAGGCCGTACAGGAAGGTGAGCACCGCGATGGTGGCCGCCATGGCGCCGAAGGTCAGCAGGCCCTGGTGGCGCGCCGGGTCCACGAAAAGCGGAAAGAACGCCATGTAGAACACGATGGCCTTGGGGTTGAGAAGCGTGATCCACGCCGCCTGCTGGAAGTAGTGCCGGGGCTCGATGTGGAGCACCGGCTGGCCGCCGGGCCGGGCGGTCAGCATCTTGAAGCCCAGCCACGCCAGGTAGGCCGCGCCCAGCCACTGCACGGCATGGAAGGCCGCCGGGTACGAGGCCAGCAGCGCGGCGACGCCCGCCACCGCCATCCACATCAGCACCTGGTCGCCGGCCATCACGCCCAGCGTGGCGGCCAGGCCGGCGCGCACGCCGCCCTTGCTGGTGGAGGTGATGAGCGCCAGGTTGCCGGGACCGGGAATGGCGAGGAACAACACGATGGCTGCGACGAACGCGCCGTAATCTGCTATGCCAAACATGAAAGCCCCCCGAAAACTGGAGGAGCGAGTTTAAGCGACGGCCGGCGGCGCACCCGCCGGGCGCCGCATCCAGACGATGCAGCGCTCGGCATCCAGGCCGGGCACGGCGAGAGGTTCCACGTGAAACACCTGCACGCCCGCCGGCAGCGCGGCGATCTCGTCATCGGGCCGCTTGCCCTTCATGGCCAGCCATACGGCGTGCCCTGCCATGGCGCCGCTCGACCAGGTGGTGAAGTCCGGCAGCGAGGCGAAGGCGCGGCAGCTCACCAGATCGTACGGCCCGGCCAGGGTCTCGACCCGGGCGTGGATGCCGTGCAGGTTGGGCAGGCGCAGCGTCACGGCGGCCTGCTGGATGAACGCCGCCTTCTTGGCCACGGTGTCCACGCAACTCACGTCCAGGCCCGGGCAGCAGATGGCGAACACCACGCCAGGCAACCCGCCGCCCGAGCCCACGTCCAGCAGCCGGGGCGGCAGCGCGGGGTTGGCATCCAGGTCCGCCGGCACCTGCGCCAGCTGGCGGCGCAGCGGCGGCACCGCCGCCAGGCTGTCCAGCAGGTGATGGGTGAGCATTTCCTGCGGGTCGCGCACGGCCGTCAGGTTGTAGACCTTGTTCCACTTCTGCAGCAGCGCCAGGAACTCCATCAACTGGCCGATCTGGGCGCTGCCGAGCCCCAGCCCCAGGGCCTGCGCGCCTTCGGCCAGCGTGTCCTGCAACGCCTGCGCGGTCATGCGGGCACCTCGGCTGTGGCAGGCGTGGTGCTGAAGCCCTTGAAACCGCCCTTCTTCAAATGCACCAACAGCAGCGAGATCGCGGCGGGCGTCACGCCCGAGATGCGCGAGGCCTGGCCCAGGGTTTCCGGACGGTGCTTCTGCAGCTTCTGGCGCACCTCGATGGACAGGGCCGGCACCTGGAGATAGTCCAACTCGGCGGGCAGGCGCAGGGTTTCGAAATGGGCGGCGCGCTGCACTTCGTCCTTTTGTCGGTCGATGTAGCCGGAGTATTTGGCGGCGATCTCCACCTGCTCCACCACCGGGTCGGCCAGCTCACCGAGTGTTTCACGTGAAACGTCCGGCGACGCCAGCCGGCCACCGTCCATGCCCATGAGCGTGGCGTAGTCCACTTCCGGACGTCGCAACAGGTCGAACAGGTTGTATTCGTGCTCGATGGCTTTGCCCAGCACCCGCGCCGACTCCTCGGCCGGCAGGCTGCGGGGGTTCACCCAGGTGGCCTTGAGACGCTCTGTTTCACGTGAAACCGCGTCTCGCTTGCGGCTGAAGGCATCCCACCGCGCATCGTCCACCAGGCCCAGCTGGCGGCCGGCCTCGGTCAGGCGCATGTCGGCGTTGTCCTCGCGCAGCTGCAGGCGGAACTCGGCGCGGCTGGTGAACATGCGGTAGGGCTCGGTCACCCCCTTGGTGATGAGGTCATCCACCATCACGCCCAGGTAGGCCTCGTCCCGCCGCGGCAGCCAGGCGCCGCCGAAATCGTTGGCCTCGCCCTTGATCTGGCGGCACTGCAGCGCGGCATTGATGCCGGCGAACAACCCCTGCGCCGCGGCCTCTTCGTAGCCCGTGGTGCCGTTGATCTGGCCGGCGAAGAACAGGCCCTGCACCTGCCGCGTCTCGAACGTGCTCTTGAGCGAGCGCGGGTCGAAGTAGTCGTATTCGATGGCGTAGCCGGGGCGCAGGATGTGCGCATTCTGCAGCCCCGCCATGCTGCGCACCAGGTCGTACTGGATGTCGAACGGCAGGCTGGTGCTGATGCCGTTGGGGTAGAACTCGTGCGTGGTCAGGCCTTCGGGCTCCAGGAAGATCTGGTGACTGTCCTTGTCGGCGAACCGGTTGATCTTGTCTTCCACGCTCGGGCAGTAGCGCGGGCCGACGCCCTCGATCTTGCCGGTGAACATCGGGCTGCGGTCGAAGCCGCTGCGGATGATGTCGTGCGTGCGCTCGTTGGTGTGGGTCATCCAGCACGGCACCTGGCGCGGGTGCATCGCCGCCCCGCCGTGCGCATGCGCCATGAAGCTGAACACCGGCACCGTGCCCTCGTTCACGCCGCCGGGCATGCCGTCGCCGGGTTGCTCCTCGCATTGGGAAAAGTCGATGCTGCGGCCGTCGATGCGCGGCGGCGTGCCGGTCTTTAGCCGCCCCTGCGGCAGCTTCAGTTCCTTCAAGCGGGCCGACAGGCTGGCGGCCGGCGGGTCGCCCGCCCGGCCGGCGGCGTAGTTGTTCAGGCCCACATGGATCTTGCCGTCCAGGAAGGTGCCGGCCGTGAGCACTACGGTGCGGCTGCGAAACCGCAGGCCCACCTGCGTGACGGCGCCCACCACGCGGTCGCCCTCCACCATCAGATCGTCCACCGCCTGCTGGAACAGCCACAGGTTGGGCTGGTTCTCCAGCATGCGGCGGATGGCGGCCTTGTACAGGATGCGGTCGGCCTGCGCGCGCGTGGCCCGCACGGCCGGGCCCTTGGAACTGTTGAGGATGCGGAACTGGATGCCGCCCTCGTCCGTGGCCAGCGCCATGGCACCGCCCAGCGCATCCACTTCCTTGACCAGATGGCCCTTGCCGATGCCGCCGATGGAGGGGTTGCAGCTCATCTGCCCCAGCGTCTCGATGTTGTGCGTGAGCAGCAGCGTGCGCTGGCCCATGCGCGCGGCGGCCAGCGCGGCCTCGGTGCCGGCATGGCCGCCACCGACGACGATGACATCAAATTCCTGGGGGTACAACATGGGACTGCTCCGGGGCCCCGCGGGGCCGTTCATCGATTCGATCGCCGCCGCAGGGCGCGGGGCGTGCCCGGCAGGAACGGCGCCGAAGGCCGGCCCTGGCAGGCTGGAAAACCGGTGATTTTCCCACTTCGGGCCCGCCCCTGCCACCGGTGCTGTTTCACGTGGAACAGGTGCCTTGCAACAACGGGTTTCTTGCAGGTTTCCTGCCCCGCCGGTGTGCTTCAATCGCGGCCATGCAAAAACTCCTCGTCTTCGCGGGCAGTACCCGCCAGCAATCGTTCAACCGCCGTCTCGCCCGCGCCACCGCCGACATCGCGCGCGATGCCGGGGCCGACGTGACGCTGCTCGAACTGTCGGACTTCGACATCCCCATGTACAACGCCGACCTGGAAGCCGCCGGCACCCCGCCCGACGTGTTGCGCCTGAAGGCCGCGCTGGACGCCCACCCGGGCTGGATCATCTGCTCGCCGGAGTACAACGGCAGCTACACCGCCCTGCTCAAGAACACCATCGACTGGGCCTCCAGCCCCGTGGCCGGCCACCCGGTGTGGGGCGACGGCACCCGCCCCTTCCGCGGCAAGGTGGTGGGCATGCTGAGCGCTTCCAACGGCGGCCTGGGCGGCCTGCGCTCGCAGAGCCACCTGGCGCCCCTGCTCATCAACCTGGAGTGCTGGGTGGCCCCGCAGTCCTTCGCCCTGGGCCTGGCGGCCAGCGCCCTGGACGACCAGGGCACGCTGGCGCACGAGCCGCACCGCCAGCGCGTGCGCGCGGTGGTGGACCAGGTGCTGTGGGCGGCCGACCGGCTGGGCACGCCGGGCTTGGCCGCCTGAGTGCGGCACGCAGCGGGCGCGGGGCCGGCCCCTTTCAGGGCAGGCTGAGCATCTGCTGAATCTTGCCCATGGCGCCGGTCAGGCGCTGCTGGATCGCCTGGCGCTCCGGCTCCGAACCCCCTTCGTACCCTCCCAGTTCTCTCGAGGCGGTGCGCAATCCCAGGTACACCGCGAGCCACTCCTTGGTATCGACGGGCTGGCCTGCGGCCGAATCGGGGTATGCCTCGACCTTGGCCAGGTCGTCCATGACCGACGTGTGTCCCGCAGAGAAGCATTCGAGCATCGGCTCGGCCGGACGGAACGAGTTCATGTGCATGTTGCGGATGAAGCGCTTGGGCTCGGCATCTTCCGTGTTCTGGCTGGACAACGCGATGAAGGCGGATTCAAGATCGTCGCGGCTTTTCGCGCGCTCTTCGGGAGCGGTCTGCTCGTTGGGGAGCCGCTGGCGGGCGGCTTCGATCTGCTGCGCGTTCAGGCCTTCCACCGGCTGGCCTGCGGGCAGCTTGGCGAGAATCGCGGCGATCTCCTTGTCGCCCAGGATGTCTTGCCCCAACACCTGCTGGCCGATGTGGCGCAGGCTCTGCAGGATGGGGGCGACGTTGTGGCGGCCCATCTTGTCGCCGAACTCCAGGTGGTAGTGCGGAAGCATGCGGCCGTTGTCGGCGAAGCTGACGCCCAGCGTGTGGTAGTAGTCGTAGTCCCGCTCGTTGGATGCGCGGGGGATCTTGCGGTCTTCGTGCACTTTGCCGTCCCCCGCCAGGTGGTTTTCATGGATGGTGATGGGCTTGGCGCCTGCCTTCTCCGCCAGCGTGTTGTAGGCCATCACCACCGACGTGACCGCGCGCTGCAGGTCCCGCTTTTGCGTCTGGCTCAAACCGCCCGTGGCGAAGAGGTCCGATCCAGTCAGGTTCAGAAGGCGCTTGTGCGGGCGAACCTCGATGTTGGACAGCAGCGACCCCTCGGTGCACGCAACGCGCGACCATTCGCTGGGGTTGTTGCGAGCGATGCTGACGGTGCCGGGATTGCGGGCGTTGCGCGACCCGAGCGGGTGCTGCAACGTGTCGAATCGCCGGACTTCCGGCGCCAGTTTCGGCCCCCCCTGCGTGGGCATGGATTCGCTGCGGGACAGGCCGCCATGCGGCTGAGCGGAGGAAGGCTGTGCGACTTTCAAGATGAAATCCCTTTCGATGGTTTTTTTGGACCGGCGTGGGCCGCCGGTTCCCCGTGAAGGCACCAGGCGCCCAGGGGGACTGCCATGCTAGGACGGCGGCCCGCCCGGCACGGGTCGGCATGCGAAGATGCGAGCGGCCGGGCGAAGCGCCTGCGCACGGCCTGGGGCGGGCCATCCGCCCTGCTCCAACCCTCAAAACGGCCTCCAGCGCAATATCCACTAGGGCATATTGCTATCAATTTAATAGTATCCAATGGGGTATTCCATTTGACGACCTGCCGGCCCGGCTGCGGCGCCTGCTGCACGGCCCCCTCGATCACCAGCCCGATCCCCGGCATGCCCCAGGGCAAGCCGGCCGGCGTGCGCTGCATCCAGCTGGACGATGCGCAGCGCTGCCGCATCTTCGGCCACCCGGAGCGCCCGGCCGTGTGCGGCTCGCTGCAGCCCGAGCCGGCCATGTGCGGGCCGGACCGGGCCCACGCCCTGCACTACCTGGGCCAGCTGGAGGCGGTCACGCGCCCGGCGCCCCCGCCTTCAGCGGCCTCGGCCGCTTCCGGCTAGCATGCAGAGCTTGTCCAACACCACACCTTCGGGTCATCCATGAAGCTCTACTACAGCCCCGGCGCCTGCTCGCTCTCCCCCCACATCGCCCTGCACGAAGCGGGCCTGGCCTTCACCCCCGTGCTGGCCAGCACCAAGAGCCACAAGCTGCAGGACGGCACGGACTACTACACGATCAACCCGCTGGGCTACGTGCCCCTGCTGGAGCTGGACGACGGCACCCGCCTGCGCGAAGGCCCGGCCATCGTGCAATACATCGCCGACCAGGCCCCCCTCAAGAACCTGGCCCCCGCCAACGGCACCCTGGCCCGCTACCGCCTGCAGGAATGGCTGACCTTCATCGGCACCGAACTGCACAAGGGCTTCAGCCCGCTGTTCGGTTCGTCCACGCCCGAGGAATACAAGACCACCGTGCGCGAAAAGCTCCTGTCGCGCCTGCAGTGGGTGGACAGCCAGCTCGACGGCAAGGAATGGCTCATGGGCGAGCATTTCTCGGTGGCCGACGGCTACCTGTTCACCGTCGTGGGCTGGGGCAAGGTGGTGGGCCTGGACACGTCCCACCTGACCCACCTGTCGGCCCACCACGCCCGCGTGGGCGCCCGCCCTGCGGTGCAGGCGGCCCTCAAGGCCGAAGGCCTGCTCAAGTAAGCCAGACCAACGGCGGGGGTCGGGCGTGCCTTCGGTGCCTGGATTCAGGCACGCCCCTTCCACGGCACCAGCCGCGCCTCGGCCCAGCGCACCGCCAGGTCGAAGGACCAGGCCACCAGGCCGATCACCAGAATGCCCATCACCACCAGGTCGGTGCGCAGGAAGTTCGAGGCGTTGAGCACCATCTGCCCCACGCCCACGGTGGCGGCCACCATCTCGGCCGCCACCAGCGTCGTCCAGCCGAAGCCCAGGGCGATGCGCAGGCCCACCAGGATCTCCGGCAGCGCCGCCGGCACCACCACATGCCACACCACCTGCAGGCGGCTCGCACCCAGCGAGGCCGCGGCATTGAGCTGCTCGGTGCTGGCGCTGCGAACGCCGGCCTTGGCCGCCAGGGCGATGGGCGCGAAGCACGCCAGGTAGATCAGCAGCACCTTCGACGCCTCGTCGATGCCCAGCCA
>NZ_BAAJYS010000101.1:0-12497 GCF_057543315.1 Acidovorax sp. KPB24-07 | reverse complement strand
AAAAGGACACGTCGAGTTCTACCGGCACGCTGCTAACCGCCGAGCGCACCACGATGGATCGCCTGATGGCCCAGATGCGCCAGCTGGAGGCGGACAACCGCGCCCTCCGGGACGACCTGGGTTTTTTCGAAAAGCTCATCCCGGCGGGCAAGACCGAAGGTGTCAGCATCCGTGGACTGCAGGCTGACGTGGTGGGGGGCAGCCAGTTGCGCTGGCAGGTGCTGGTGATTCAGCCGGTGCGCAACGCGCCCGAATTCCGTGGGCGGCTGGAGTTGATGCTGGCAGGTACGCGCGATGGACGCCCCTGGACACAGGCGATTCCCGCGGATGGGCAACCCCTTCAGTTCCAGCAGTACCGCCGGGTGGAAGGGTTGTGGCCGTTGCCCGGCAATGCCGTGGTAAAAACCGTGACCGCGCGGGTCTTGGAGGGCAGTGCGGTGCGTGCCACCCAGACCCTGAGCATCGAAGAATAGTGGCGGTGGCGGCGTTAGCAGTGGGCCCATTCCCTCCCGTGCCAACCGACTGGAGTGTTCCATGTTCTCTCGCAAGAAGCAGCCCCCGATCAAGAGCCTGATCGCTCATGGCACCCGCATCAACGGCGAAGTGCGGTTTTCCGAGGGCCTGCGGATTGATGGCGAGGTGGCGGGGGACGTGCGGGCCAGCGACGAGCAGCCCAGCATTCTGGTGATATCGGAGTCCGCCCGGGTCGAAGGCGCGGTGCATGCAGCCCACGTGATCGTCAATGGCACGGTTCTCGGACCGGTGCATGCCGCAGAACTGCTGGAACTGCAGCCCAAGGCCCGCATCACCGGAAACGTGCACTATAAATCGCTTGAAATGCACCAAGGTGCCACGATATCGGGACAGATGAGCCCATCGACCGTGCTGGTCGAGGAAAAACCCACACTGAAGTTGGCGTCAAACGCCAGCTGACGCACATTTGAGGGGTGTTGCAGTACCATCGACGGCAAACCCTCCCGAAGGAGCACTCCATGAGCGCCGTAGCCGAAAACATCCAGACCGAAATGCCCGCCCCGATTCTGTTCACCGACAGCGCGGCGGCCAAGGTGGCTGACCTGATTGCCGAAGAAGGCAACCCCGACCTGAAATTGCGTGTGTTCGTCCAGGGCGGCGGATGCTCGGGCTTCCAGTACGGTTTCACGTTCGATGAAATCACGAACGAAGACGACACCACCATGACCAAGAACGGTGTGTCGCTGCTCATTGATGCCATGAGCTACCAGTACCTGGTCGGTGCCGAAATCGACTACAAGGAAGACTTGCAGGGCGCCCAGTTCGTCATCAAGAACCCGAATGCGACCACCACCTGTGGCTGCGGATCGAGTTTCTCCGCCTGATGGCGCGATTTTTCGCCTGACTCAAAAGCCGCCTTCGGGCGGCTTTTTGCTGGGCACGTGCGGCGGAACCCATTTCCGCCGTTGATCGGAACGGCATGCAACAAGAGCGCTCCCTTCAAATCCTGCTATGGCTGGTGGCCGTCGGCTTTTTCATGCAGACGCTGGACGCCACCATCGTCAACACGGCCCTGCCCACCATGGCGCACAGCCTGGGGGAAAGTCCGCTGCGCATGCAATCGGTCGTGGTGGCGTATTCGCTGTCCATGGCGCTGCTGATCCCGGCATCGGGCTGGGTGGCCGACCGCTTCGGCGCACGGCGGGTGTATCTGAGCGCCATCGTTCTGTTCGTCGTGGGATCGGTGCTTTGCGCCGTGTCGAGCCGGCTGGACCAACTGGTGGCGGCGCGGGTGGTGCAGGGCCTGGGCGGTGCGCTGCTGCTGCCGGTGGGGCGGCTGGTGGTGCTGCGCACCTTTCCGCGCGAGAAGTTCCTGCAGGCCATGAGCTTCGTGGCGATCCCCGGCCTCATCGGGCCGCTGATCGGCCCCACGCTGGGTGGCTGGCTGGTGGAGGTGGCATCGTGGCACTGGATCTTCCTGATCAACGTGCCGGTCGGCCTGATCGGGTGCCTGGCGACGCTGCGGTACATGCCGGCCGTGCCCGGCGCCCCGGTGGCCCGCTTCGACCTGGCGGGCTATCTCATGCTGGCCTTCGGCATGGCGGCGCTGTCTCTGGCGCTCGATGGACTGTCGAGCCTGGGGCTGCGGCAGGCGAGTGTGCTCGTGCTGCTGATTTTCGGGCTGGCGAGCCTGGTGGCGTACTGGCTGCATGCGGCACGCAAACCGAACCCGCTGTTCTCGCCTCGGCTGTTCTCGGTGGCCACGCTGCGCATCGGGCTGCTGGGCAACCTGTTTTCGCGCCTGGGCAGCTCGTGCATGCCCTTCCTGATCCCCCTGATGCTGCAGGTGACGATGGGCTACACCCCCCTGCATGCCGGACTGATGATGCTGCCGGTGGCACTGGCCGGCATGTCGATGAAGCGTTTCACGACGCCATTGATCACGCGGTTCGGATACCGCCGTGTGCTGGTGGGCAACACGCTGATGGTGGGGATCACGATGGCGAGTTTTGCCCTCTCGACCCCCTCGCAGCCGCTGTGGTGGCACATCGTGCAGCTGGCGATGTTCGGGGCGGTGAATTCGCTGCAGTTCACGGCCATGAACACGGTCACGCTCAAGGACTTGAACCAGGGCATGGCCAGCAGCGGCAACAGCCTGCTGTCGATGGTGCAGATGGTGGCCATGGGCATGGGGGTGGCCGCCGCGGGCGGGGTGCTCTCGGCATTCACGGGCCACTTCGGGAGCGGGGGCGCGCAGCAGACGCTGTGGGCCTTCCAAGGCACCTTCGCCTGCATGGGGCTGGTGACCATCGCCTCGGCAGGCATCTTCTGGCAGTTGTCTCCACGCGACTCCGAACGCGGCGCGGCTGCGGACGACGTGCCCGACGTGCCGGAGCACGTCTGAGCCGTCAGGCGGGGTAGATTGCGCCCAGGATGCGCGGCCCCGCCGCGCCGGTGACGCTGGGGAGGTTGCCGCTTTGTCGCTCCACGGCTCGGTGGGCCAGCCATGCGAAGGCGGCGGCTTCCACCTGCAGGGCCGGCATGCCGTGCTCGTCGGAGGCCGATACGGCGACCCCGGGCAGAAGTGCCTGCAATCGGTGCATGAGGTGGCCGTTGAGGGCGCCGCCGCCGCACACGATCAGCGGGTTGCCGCCGTCGCCGAAACGGCGCACGCCATCGGCGCAGACGCTGGCCGTGAATTCGGTCAGGGTGGCCTGGACATCGGCCGGAGCGGCCGATGCGAACGCCGGCAGGTGCCCTTCCAGCCAGGCGGGGTTGAAAAGGTCACGCCCTGTGCTTTTGGGTGGTGGCTGCGACAGATACGGCTCGGACCGCAACGCACCGAGCAGCGCGGGCAGGACCTGCCCGCTGGAAGCCCAGGCACCGTCGCGGTCGAACGGCTGGCCCGTGTGCTGCTGGCACCAGTGGTCCATCAGTGCGTTGCCTGGCCCGCAATCGAATCCCAGCACCGCACCCTGCGCACCCAGCACGCTGAGGTTGGAGATGCCGCCGATGTTCAACACGCAGACTGTCCGGCCGGACTGGCCGAACACCCCCTGGTGAAACGCCGGTACCAGCGGAGCACCCTGGCCGCCCGCCGCCACGTCGCGGCTGCGGAAGTCGGCCACCACGTCGATGCCCGTCGATTCGGCCAGCAAGGCGGCATTGCCCAGTTGCAGCGTGTATCCGGTGCGTCGAAGGCCTGGGGGCGATGGCGCACCGTCTGCCCGTGAGCGCCGATGGCGCGAACGGCGGAGGGTGGCAGGCCGGCCTGGCTCAAAAAGCGTGTGCACCACGCCGGCATAGGCGCGCGCCAATGCGTTTCCGGCCAGCGCAGCGCGGTGCAGTTCGTCGGCACCGGGTGTGTTGAGCGCGAGCAGCGCTGCTCTTAAGTCAGGAGCAAAAGGCGCGCATGCATATTGCGCGACCTTGCATTTTTGCTCGGAGAAATCTGCCAGCACCCCATCGACTCCGTCGAGCGAGGTGCCCGACATGAGTCCGATGTACAACGCTGGCATGGGGCTGGAACGCGCAACGCGCTTACTGGGCGCTGGCTTGTTGCACCTGGGCGGCGGCCGACAACTGGATGCGCATGTTCGATGCCAGGCGGTTGAAGGCGGCGCGCGAGGCGCTGGACACCGGCGTGGCAGCTTCGCTTTGCTGCGCGATCACCATGGGGTCCTGGTGCTGGCCATCCACGCGGAATTCGAAGTGCAGGTGGGGGCCGGTGGCCCATCCCGTCGCGCCGACGGCGCCGATGGTCTGTCCCTGCTCCACGCTCTGGCCCTTGCGCACGTCGATGCGGCTCAGGTGGGCATACACGGTGACGTGCTGGTTGCGGTGCTTGACGTAAATGACATTGCCATAGCCGTTCTGCACCCCGGCGAAATCGACCGTGCCATCGCCCACGGTGCGCACGGCCGTGCCGGTGGGCGCTGCGAAGTCGGTGCCCAGGTGGGCGCGCCATTTTTGCAGGATGGGATGAAAGCGCATCTTGAAGCCGCTCGAGATGCGCGAGAACTCCACCGGCGAGGTGAGGTAGGCGCGGCGCATGCTCTCGCCGTCCAGCGTGTAGTAGGCGCCCTTGGAGGCGGGCGTGTCCTGGAACCAGACGGCGTCGTGCGTCTTGCCGTTGTTGTGGAACTCCGCGCTCAGCACGCGGCCGCTGCGCAGCGGCTCGCCATCGGCTTCGAGCGTTTCGTAGACCACCGAGAACCGGTCGTCCTTGCGCAGGGCGCGGTGGAAATCGATGTTGCTCGCGAACACTTCGGCGATCTGCGTCGCCACGGCATCGGGAATGTTGGAAGCGTCGGTGGCGGCGAACAGCGAGCTGCGGATGATGCCGCCGGCCAGCCGCGTGCCCACGGTGAGCGGCGCCGTCTCGACGCGCGAGGTGAATTCGTTGCCCTTGCGCTGCACGACCAGCCGGCGGAAATTGCCGCTGTCGTCCTGGACCCAGCGCGCTGTGAGGCTGATGAGGCGGTGATCGTCCGTGGTTTCTGCCGATACCGAGCGGCCCGAGCGGCCCAGCAGGGTCTGGCGCACCTGGCCGTCGCTGCGCAGGAAGGCGGCAGCCGCCGGGTCCGCCACACCCAGGCGCTGCAGGATGGCCTCGGCGGTGTCGCTGCTGCGGGTCTGGTCCGAGCGGTAGAGGGAATAGTTGGGAATGTCCACCAGCGCTGGCAGGGACTGGTCGCTGGCCAGCGAATCCACCGCGTATTCGACCGTGCTGCGGGGCAGGTCGGCGGGGTCCGGCGCGAAGGAGGCGACGGCGAAAGCGCCGCCGCCGCCCGTCAGCAACAGCGTTGCGATGGCGGCGGTAATGCGTTTGGGATGGGTCTGGGCGATGCGCGATAGCCGGTCCAGCAGTGCGAGGCTGGCGGATGTCAAGCCATTGTTCAAAGTGTCTTACCCCAGGGTGAGGTGCGTTCGGGCCGGGTGGGGGCGGAACGCACGAGCTTGGTCAGGCTGCAGCCATTCGGTGCAAGGGTCCGAACCGGCAGGACCACTAGAATCCGCCACTGCAAATGTGGGCCGGAGTATAACGACGAGCGCCCCGGAAACCCCCAAAAAAACCCTTATGAATCAATCTGCTGTTACAACATTCCCAATCACCGATGGTGTAGGACGGGCGCTTGAGGTATCGCTCCGGGGCGCTGACGAATTGCTGCCCCGCGACGAATGGACGAAGAAGCTGGCACGCTCCGAGGCGACCGGCGTGCCGCTGCGCATCAAGCTGGGGCTGGATCCGACGGCGCCGGACATCCACATCGGCCACACCGTGGTGCTCAACAAGATGCGCCAGCTGCAGGACCTGGGGCACCAGGTGATCTTCCTGATCGGCGACTTCACCAGCCTGATCGGCGACCCCTCCGGCCGCAACAGCACCCGGCCGCCCCTCACCCCCGAGCAGATCAAGGCCAATGCCGAGACCTACTACCGCCAGGCCAGCATGGTGCTGGACCCGGCCAAAACGGAGATCCGCTACAACAGCGAATGGAGCGAGCCGCTGGGCGCGACCGGCATGATCCAGCTCGCCGCCAAGTACACGGTCGCGCGCATGATGGAGCGCGACGATTTCCACAAGCGCTTTTCGACCGGGCAGTCGATCAGCGTGCACGAATTCCTCTACCCACTCATGCAGGGCTACGACTCGGTGGCACTGAAGAGCGACCTGGAACTGGGCGGTACCGACCAGAAGTTCAACCTGCTCATGGGTCGCCATCTCCAGCAGGAGTACGGCCAGGAACCGCAGTGCGTGCTCACCATGCCGCTGCTGGTGGGTCTGGACGGCGTCGACAAGATGTCGAAATCCAAGAACAACTACATCGGCATTGCGGAAGACGCCAACACCATGTTCGCCAAGGTGCTGTCCATCTCCGACACGCTGATGTGGGACTGGTACACGCTGCTGTCGTTCAAGTCCCTCGCCGAGATCGCCGCGCTCAAGGCCGAGGTGGAGGCCGGCCGCAACCCCAAGGACGCCAAGGTGATGCTCGCCAAGGAGATCACCGCGCGCTTTCACAGCGCGGCGGCCGCCGATGCGGCCGAGGCGGACTTCATCAACCGCAGCAAGGGCGGGGTGCCCGACGAGATTCCCGAGCTGGCCCTGGCCGGGGCGCCGCTGGGCATTGGCGCGCTGCTGCGCCAGGCCAATCTGGCGCCTTCCGGCAGCGAGGCCAGCCGCCTGATCGATGGTGGTGGCGTGCGGGTGGACGGCGGTGTCGTCAGCGACAAGGGGCTCAAGCTGGAAGCGGGCACTTACGTGCTCCAAGTGGGCAAGCGCAAGTTCGCGCGGGTCACGCTCAGCGCCTGAACGCGGCACGCGCCGCACGCGCGTCAGTCCAGGTTGTCGCTCAGGTCGGGGTCAGGCACGTCGCCGATGGCCTCGCGCGTGGCCTGTGCCTGTAGGGTGAGCCAGGCGCAGAACGCCCGGATTTCCGGCCGCTGCCCGCTGCGCGGCCCCACGAGCAGCCAGTACGCCAGCGGTGAATCGAGCCGGTAGCCCGGCAGCACTTCCACCAGATCGCCCGACGCCAGCGCGTCGGCGATGAGCGGCATGCGCGCCAGGGCTAGGCCCTGGCCGGTGAGCGTGGCCTGCACGATCTGATGGGCGTAGTTGAAGTACAGCCAGCGCTTGGGCTGCAGCTTTTCCTGCCCGTTGAGCTCGAACCAGCGGCGCCAGGTGAGCCATTCGAGGTGCATGGTGCGGTGCGCATCGCCCGCTTCGATGAGCGTGAAGCGCGCCACGTCCGCGGGCCCGCGGATGGGCGGATTGCTCTTGATGAGCCAGGGGCTCGCCACCACGGCCAGCTGCTCGCCGAACAGGCGCTGCGAGCCGCTCATGTTGGCGCTGGGCAGGCTGTAGCGCAGGGCCAGGTCCACGTCGGCGGTTTCCAGGTCCACGGCCACATCGCTCGCGTCGATGCGGATGTCGATGTCGGGGTTTTCGCGCTGGAACTCTTCCATGCGGGGAATGAGCCACATCGAGGCGAAGCTGGCCCAGGTGGTGATGGCCACGCTTTTGCGGCCCGCGGTCTGCCGCACCAGCCGCACGCAGGCATCCATGCGTTCAAGAGCCGGGGCGACGGCCCGCTGCAGCTGCGCGCCGGCGCTGGTCAGCTCCACCGCCCGGGTGTGGCGCAGAAACAGCGGCACGCCCACTTCTTCTTCCAGCGCCTGGATCTGGCGGCTGACCGCCGACTGGGTGAGCGACAGCTCTTCCGCGGCCGCCCGGAAGTTCAGGTGGCGGGCCACCGCGAGAAAGGCGCGCCAGTGACCGACCGCCACTGGCCGGGTGCGCAAGTGGGTGATGGGGGCAGGCAGATTCATGGCTGGGATTGATGAGGCTTGGGAATCAAATTATCTCCGGCTTTTCATTGGACCGGATGGGGGTGGTGAGCCGAATATCCAGTCCTGTCAACACCGAAATTCATGCAAGGAGCGCGCCATGTCAAACCCTTCCGTTCTGGAATCGCAACAATCCCGGGTGGGCGCTGCGTCGGCCCGGACCATGGCGGGTTGCTGGATTTTGCCCCCACGCCGCGCCTTGGGTTTGTATCCCACCCAGCGGTCGCGGCTGCGCATCGAGCGCGGCGGTGTCTGGCTCACGGTGACAGGCGGCAAGGGCGCATTGCCCGGCGACTGGTTCCTCGGCGAAGGCGATGAGCAGGTGCTCGAGCCCGGGGTCCATGCCGTCATCGAGCCATGGCACGGCGGTCGGGCCGCGCTTTCGGGTGGCGTGCTGGCCGAAGGCGTGCAATTTCGCTGGGATCCGGTCGCCCTGCCAGTGGCGGCGGTGCAGTCCGAGGCCTGGTCGCGGGGCGTCGTCGCGCCTTGGGCGGACTTGGTGGGGGCTTTGCGCGGGGCGGCGTGGGCTGGGGCCCGGCTGGTGAAAGGGCTGCTGCAGTGGGCGGGAGCAGGCCGTTGGGCGCCGACGACTGCACCTCGGACCTGCATTGATGCGCAATGCGAATAGATCAGAGAGGTCTTTTGCATTGATGTGGTTCCGGCATGAATCGCCTGGGGCGTTTTCATTGGACGGTGCCACATTGCCAGACGCATGATAAGCACATTGC
Organism: Acidovorax sp. KPB24-07; assembly: GCF_057543315.1. Lineage (NCBI taxonomy): Bacteria > Pseudomonadati > Pseudomonadota > Betaproteobacteria > Burkholderiales > Comamonadaceae > Acidovorax > Acidovorax sp. KPB24-07. The sequence continues at coordinate 3,945 of NZ_BAAJYS010000101.1, read as the reverse complement.
TAGGGTTTTCCAGGAGAAAGAAATGACCGCTTCAAATGTTCTGAATTTTCAACAATCCGCTGTCTTGCCTCGCGGAGAGGCGAAAGACATTTGCATGCTGGCCATCGGCAATGCCCACAGCCTGCGCCCCCGTGTGCCGATGGCCCTGCGCGTGATGTCCGGCCATGCCTGGGTCACGCTCGACGACGGCCCGAACGGTGAACGCGACGTGGCGGCCGGCGACGTCTTTCTCAATGCCGGCCAGACCTTGTGGGTGGCGGCCGGCCAGCACGCCGTCATCGAGCCCCTGGGCCGCGATGCCGTGCAGTACCGCTTCAGCGCTTCTGCGGTGGTGCGCCATGCGGACAGTGCCTTGAAGGCCCGCTCCACGCAAGGCGAGGCCTGCTGCGCCTGAAGTCTTTCTTGCTGCCGCCCCCCCCCCAGGGAATCGCAGCGAGGCGGCAAGAAACTGGCGCGGTGGCGCTGAAGGCGGGCCGGAAGCTGTCAAAGCTCCCGGCCCGTTTGACATTTCAGGGCCGGTCGGCAGGCTGATGAAAGACCTCCCAGCGGGGGAGAAAGTCAATCGGCGCTGGTGCGCTGGCGCAAGGTCTGTGGCGTGCCGTGCACAGTGTCAAAAGACATAGGGAGGAGTACCCTGGTGTGCCTAGAATCGCCGCCCACCAGTTCTCACCGATTCGCCTTTATGAGCGTGGACTTTGCTTCTGAATCCCTGGCGCACGCCATTCCGCGCCATTGCGATGCCTGCCGGTTGCGCAACACCCCTTCCGCTTTCACTCCGGTATCGCCGCAGGAGCTGCAGTTCATCGACCAGTTCCGCTGCGGCACCGCCACCGTGGCGGCTGGGGGCACGCTGATCCGCGAGCACCAACCCAACGGCAAGCTCTACACGCTCTACACCGGTTGGGCATTCCGCTACAAGACGCTGTCGGATGGGCGGCGCCAGATCCTCAACTTCCTGCTGCCGGGCGACCTGGTGGGGCTGCAGCAGGAGTTCGGCGACACCGCGATGCACGGCGTGGAGGCCGTCACCCCTTGCGCGTTCTGCGTGTTCCCGGCCGACGGGCTGTGGTCGCTGTTTCGCGACCATGGCCGGCTGGGCTACGACGTGACCTGGCTCGCGGCGCGCGGCGAAGGCATGGTGGACGACAACCTGCTCACCACCGGCCGTCGCAATGCCACCGAGCGCGTGGCCATGCTGCTCATGCACTTGTACCGCCGGCTCGACCGCCTGGGACTGTCCGAGAACGGCACCGTCGAATTCCCCATCACCCAGCAACACATCGCCGACTCGCTCGGGCTGTCGCTCGTGCACACCAACAAGACGCTGCGGCGCCTGGCGCAACTGGGTCTGCACGAGATCGCCGATGGGCGGCTGCGCATCATCAATCCGCGCGCGCTGGCCCGCATCGCCGAGTATTACGACGCCATCCCCCGGCCGGTGCCCCTGCTCTAGGATTTGGGTGAAATCGGCCTCCAGTGCAATAAGTACTAGGGCATATTGCTATTAATTTTGTAGCAATCTTAAAACCCCTGGCGGGCGCGGCAGGGCGCCGATAATCGGCGGATTCCCCTGGGACGCCGGTCGCCGTGCCGCGCGGCCGCAACCGAACGGACCCTTTCATGACAGCACTGGACATCATCATCATGGCGGCGGGCAAAGGCACGCGCATGAAAAGCCGCACCCCCAAGGTCCTGCAGCGCCTGGCGGGGCGCCCGCTGCTGCGCCATGTGCTGGACCAGGCGGCCAGCCTGCGGGCCCGGCGTGTGGTGGTCATCACTGGCCATGGCGCGGAGCAGGTGGAGGCCGCCGTCGCCGGCGGTCCGGGGGGCGATTCCGGCGCCGGTTTCGAATTGAAGTTCGCCCGCCAGGAGCCGCAGCTCGGCACCGGCCATGCCGTGCAGCAGGCGATGCCCGCGCTGGCGGGTGACGGCACCGTGGTCGTGCTGTCGGGCGACGTGCCCCTGACCCAGGCCGCCACCTTGCATGCGCTGGTGGAAGCCTCGGCGCGGGAGCGGCTCGCGCTGCTGACCGTGACGCTGCCCGACCCGGCCGGCTACGGCCGCATCGTGCGCGATGCCGCCGGTGCGGTGCAGGGCATCGTGGAGCACAAGGACGCGAGCGAGGCCCAGCGCGCCATCACCGAGGTGTACAGCGGCATCATGGCCGTGCCGGCGCAACGGCTGGCCGGCTGGCTCGCCCGGCTGCGCAACGACAACGCCCAGGGCGAGTACTACCTGACCGACATCGTCGCCATGGCCGTGGCCGATGGGGTGCCGGTGGTGGCCCATCGCATCACCGACGCATTGCAGGTGGCGGGCGTGAACAGCCCACTGCAATTGGCGGAGCTGGAGCGCGCGCACCAGGCCCGCCAGGCCGCGGCGCTGATGGAGCAGGGCGTGCGCCTGGCCGACCCGGCGCGCTTCGATCTGCGCGACGATGCCCGCCTCGGGGTCCCGGGCCGGCTGGTCTGCGGGCAGGACGTGGAGATCGACGTGAACTGCGTCTTCACCGGCCACGTGGAGCTGGGCGAGGGCGTGCAGATCGGTGCGCATTGCTGCATCGCCAATGCCACCATCGCGGCGGGCGCGGTGGTCCATCCCTACACCCACATCGACGGCGAGAAAGCCGGCGTGCAGGTCGGCCCGGGCGCCCTCATCGGACCTTTCGCCCGCCTGCGCCCGGGTGCCCAACTGGGCCGGGAGGTGCACATCGGCAACTTCGTCGAAGTGAAGAACTCCACGCTGGCCGATGGCGCCAAGGCCAACCACCTGGCCTATCTGGGCGATGCCACGGTGGGCGAGCGCGTGAACTACGGCGCGGGCAGCATCACGGCCAATTACGACGGGGCCAACAAGTTCCGCACCGTCATCGAGGCCGACGTGCACATCGGCAGCAACAGCGTGCTGGTGGCGCCCGTCACCATCGGTGCCGGGGGCACGGTCGCCGGCGGCTCCACCATCACGAAGGACGCCCCGCCGGGCGCCTTGAGCGTGGCGCGCGGCCGGCAGGTGACCATCGAAAACTGGAAACGGCCCGCCAAGCTGCCCAAGGCCTGAGCCATGGACGGGCTCGGCGATCTGCCCGGCGACGAACGGGGTCAACAAGCGCAGGCCGATGAAGTGGCGCGCCTGCGGGCGGAACTGGACGCGGCGCGGCAGGAGCAGGAGGCGTTCCTGCGGGCCGTGTCGCACGACCTGCGTGCGCCCGTGCGCCACATCCTCGCCTACGGCCGGCTGGTGCGGGAGACCGTCGCACAGAGCAATGCCGATCCCGAGGCGTTGCAGTTTCTGGACACCATCGCACAGGCAGGCCAGCAACTCGGCAGCATGATCGACGGGCTGATCCAGCTGGGGCGCATCGGCTCAGCCCCTGCCACGCCGGGCCCGGTCGCGCTGGGCCCGGTGCTGCAGAGCGCGATGGCTGCGGCGCGGACGGCCGCCGCTGCGGCACCTGCGCTGAAAAAAAAGCGCGGCCGCGAAGGAGCCCGCCTCTTCCGGGGAGGGTGTGGCCAGCGCCTGGATCGACACCGTGCATTGGGATCTGCCCGCGGCCGAGGCCTGCCCCGTGCTGTGGGCGGACGCGGGCTGGCTGCAGGAGGTGCTGGTGGCCTTGTTGGACAACGCCCTCAAGTTCTCGCGCGGTGCCCAGCCGCCACGCATCGCCGTGCAGGTGCGGCCGGCACCCGGCAATCGGGTGGACATCACGGTGCAGGACAACGGCGCCGGCTTTCCTGCCGCGCAGGCGGGGCAGTTGTTCCAGGTGTTCCAGCGGCTGCATCCGGCGAGCCAGTTCGAGGGCCTGGGCCTGGGGCTCGCGCGGTGCCGGCGCCTGGTGGCGCGCATGGGCGGCACCATTGGCATCAGTGCGGCGCCCCACCAAGGCTGCACCGTGTGCCTGCAATTGCCGGCCGCGGGGTCGGCTGGGCCGGACGCCGCTGCCAGCTG
>NZ_BAAJYS010000100.1:0-12501 GCF_057543315.1 Acidovorax sp. KPB24-07 | reverse complement strand
TTTGTTGAATTGAAGTGTCCACTCGCCCTTAATTTCTGTTTCTGAATCCAATTCGAAAGTGTTGAAGCTGGCGGAGAGTTGTGAATGTAGATTTGATTTAATCGCTGCAATGAGGTTTGCGGGTGGCTTGAAGATATAATCAAATTCGCGCCCAATGATTGCCAGGGTGTCTCCGTCGGGAGATATTGCGAGTGATTTGAAAATTTCTTTGTAGTAGAGTTGGCGGTCGATGCGGTTTGCGCAGCCTGTCAGGGTGATGGCTCCAGAAGCAATAAGTGCGCGGCGGCTGATTTTCATATGAATTTTTTAATAGTGGTGCAGTTACTTGCGTTGAATCTGGATTTTTATCGCTCACCGATGTCCCGAAAAAGTTGGCGAAACGTGATCCCAGAATGAAGATGAGCCAGAGCGATCTGACCCATCCGGCAAGTCCAATATTTTGCAATCAACTCGAGCCGCCTGATCGCATCGCCGACCGCATGGTGGCCATCCAAAATCCGACATCGTCGGCGCAGGTCCTGCCACTTCCTTGATCGCCGTAGCGATGGAGTCGTGTACGCCAAGCCGTATCCCTGGCGTTGTCAGTGGCCAGCATCGACGTCTCTTAACGAACCGTGGTATGTGCCAAATTCCAGACGAGGGCCTTTCCGCAACAAAGCCCCTTATGTGCGCCACCGCACATAACGTGTACCGCGTTGTCCATATACTTTTTGAAACACATCCCAGCGAACAAGTCAAAAATATGTCCCGTGTGCCACTGCAGCCACTGCAACCTGACGACGTCTCCAGCAACGGAATACTCCATGCGATGGCCGCAGACGACCTGCAGCGCTGGTTGCCCCTCATCGATGTGCTCGAGCTTCCGCTGGGGCAGGTGCTGTACGAGTCCGGTGCGGCGGTGCGGCACATCTACTTTCCGGCCACCGCCATCGTGTCGCTGCTGTATGTGATGGAGGACGGCTCCTCCGCGGAGATCGCCGTCGTGGGGCGGGAAGGCGTGGTGGGCATTTCCCTCTTCATGGGGGGCGGGTCGATCCTGAGCCGGGCCGTGGTGCAGAGTGCCGGCCGGGCCTTTCGCATCCGGGCCGATCGCATCCGCGGTGATGTGGCCAATCCGGCCATCCTGCCGCTGCTGCTGCGCTACATCCAGGCACTCATCACGCAGATGTCGCAGACCGCGGTCTGCAATCGCCACCACATGCTGGACCAGCAACTGTGCCGCTGGCTGCTGCTCAGCCTGGACCGGCTGGAGGGCAGCACGCTCGTCATGACGCAGGAGCTGATCGCGGGCATGCTGGGCGTGCGGCGTGAAGGCGTGACGGAAGCGGCCATGAAGCTGCAGAAGGCCGGGCTGATCCGCTACTCGCGCGGGCGCATCGAGGTACTGGACCGACCCGCGCTGGAGCAGCGCTCGTGCGAGTGCTACGCCGTGGTCAAGCGCGAGTACGACCGGCTGTTGCCGCCCTCGCACAGCCTCTGAGCGGTTCGTTGCGGGGCCACTCATGCGGGCCGCGCGCCCGGCCGGGCGGCGCGCTGGCCTTGATCCTTTATCTGTCTCAGCGCATGGCGTTGGGCGATACGTCGCTCATGGCCCAGGAGTACAGGGCCACGAACACGAGCGCATCGAACACCGCGCCGAAGCAGATGTACAGCACCGGCATGTAGAGCACCGACAGGTGGTGCATGAGGAAGGCCTGCGCCATGACCTGGTGGGGGATGAGCAACGCGAAGAACGCCAGGATCGCCAGGGTGTTGCCCACCTTCGACAGCAGGCTTTCGTTCAGGATGTAGTAGCCCGCGCCCAGCATCACCGGCGTGGCGACCATCATCACGTAGCCGATGAACATCAGCTCTTCGCTGTGCCGGGAAATCGTGTACGGAAAATGCTGCGGGATGAACCAGAAGTAGGCCAGCGCGAACGCCTGCACCACGCCGATGATGCGCATCGGGTACTTGAGGGGCAGGCTGGCTTTGCGCATCCGCAGCGAGGCCCCGAGCAGCGCCACCACCATGGCCGCCGCGGCCGCCATGCCGGCCATGCCGGGCAGGGGGCGGTCGCTCGCGCCCGCGGTGAGCGCCATGCCGTCCGAGCCCACGCGGCCATCGATCAGCAATCGCTGCAAAGGAATGTCCAGGGCCTGCGACCAAAACACGATGACGTCCCGCCAGAAGTCGAACAGCTCGCGCCGCCCCCACAACAGCAGCGCGCACAGCGCCGCGGGCAGCACGATGGCCTGGATCAGCAGGAAGGGCGTGACCTTGAGGGGGGTCATGGAGCGGTGCGGGCGGCTGTGCACCTGCCTGCCGGTTTCGCGCAACGCCTCGAAGGTGGTGGCGAAGGCGCGGCCGTGCGGATGCGCGGCATCTACCGGGATGGGGGTGGTTGGTGTCATGGCGTCTCCGCTCAGAAATCGTGGAACAGGCCGACGGTGGCGCCCACCCGCCGGTACAGCGGGTTGCTGTAGCGGTTCATGGCCAGCAACAGGCCGGTGTTCTGGTCGATCCAGTGCCGCCAGGCGATGCTGGCCTCGCGGCTGTCGAAGTTGACCAGCTGCGTGGACGGGCCCGTGGCCAGATAGCCTTCGCCCCCCCAGCCGACCCGCGCGGTCACTAGGTCGGCCTTGGTGCGGCCCCAGGTCAGGGCCACGAAGTGCTGGCGCGTGTTCACGCTGCCCGGGGCGCTTTCGTTGAAGCGCACGCCGCCCTCGACGATCCACGGTGCCTCGAAGTAGTAGGTGGCCCCCAGCAGCACGCTGCGGTCGGAGTGCCCGTCCGGCGCCCTGTAGTAGCCCGCGCCCAGGGTGCCCACCAGCCGGCGGTCGGTCAGGAATTTGCGGTTCAGCGTGGCGTCCATGCGGTACTTGGGCAGGTAGAACGCACCGTCGCCAGCGCCGAGGGTCGCCGAGCCGTACCAGTCTTCGTCGAATCGGTATGTATCGCCCACACCCAGGTAGGTGCCGCCCACGCCGAAGCGCCGGTGCGAAGACAGCTCGCCCTGCAGCACGTGGCCGGGCAGGCCCCATCCGCCGGTGAGCGTCATGTCGCGCCAGTTGCCGTAGGGGCCGCTCAGGTGCTGCGTCCCCGCGCTGAGCTGCAGGCTGCGGGTGCGCTCTTCGACGGGTGCGGGCGGCGCGGGGATGATCAGGTCCTGGCCTGTGGCGGGTGCCTGGGCCAGGCCGGGTGCGGGCGCACACAGGGCAAGCAGCCAGAGAAAGGGAAGGGCCGGGTGGCGTTGCATGCGGGGGGCTCCAATGGGGCGGTCGGGTCGGCTAGCGGCAGGCGGCCGCGGGAGGGGCGGCGTCCACTCCCTTGCTGGCCAGGATCTGGAAGGACACTTCGTCGGTGACCGCCCAGCGGGCCGAATGCCGCAGCGGGGCGCTGTGGCGCACCCAGCAGCGGGCGGTGTCCGGGTCGTTGCGGCGCAGCGCCAGCACGGCGATGATTCCCCACGGGTAGTCGGTCTGGCCCTGGGCCAGCCACTCGCTTCGGTGCCGGCGCATCCAGTCGCGGTAATGGGCGTCGGCCGAGTCCGGCAGCAGGGGAAAGCCCACCATCAGCGGAAACAGCTGGGCCACGTGGTCCGGGTAGAAGGCCGCCGGCTGCGCGCGCTGCTCCATCTGCGTGGACACCAGGAAACGGCGGTTCACCGGGTCCCAGAACGTGTCGTGGATGGCCTGCGCCAGCCGCTCGGACGGCTCGGCGCCCGGCGCGCTCAGGGGCTCGCGCACGCGCAGCGACCAGACCTCCAGGTTGTCCATGAACAGGCCGTGCAGGTACACCGGCGACACCATGTAGATCCCGCGCGAGGGCTGGTAGAGGTGGGCCAGTGCCGCCCGGCTGGTGGCCTGGCTCTTGCGCAGGGCGGGCGAGGCTTTCACGTGCGCCGGCATGGCCTGCAGCAGCCTGAGCCACATCGCCAGCAGCGAGTCGTCGGCATCGGCGGTCTTGCAGGCCTTCCACCCGCCGCCGTCATCGCGGCAGAAGCGGTCGAACGTGCCGTCGGGTTTTTGCTGCGGCACCAGCCAGTCCGCGAAGCGGACGGCCGGGCCCTGGATGTCCAGGCCGTTGTCGTGTGCGAGCAGCAGGGCCTGCAGCGTGAAGTAGGGGTCGCTGGCCGCGCCGCCATGCAGGATGGTGATGGCGCCGCTGTCGCCGCCGTACGCCTGCAGGTCCAGCGGCGTGGCCGCGCCCGCCCTGCTGGCGGTGCCCGCGGCGTGGGCGAAGGGCAGGGGCAACAACGCCATGGCCGCGATGGCGGCCAGGGCTTGCAGGGCGCGGGAGAGGCGGGCGTTCATGCCTGCTTCACCATGCCGATCTCGTGGGCCCAGAGCGTGCCGTGCACGACCGCGCCTTCCTCCGCCACGATGCAACGCCCGCTCACCGTTGTCAGCGCATCGGGCAACCCGACCACGGTGCGCGCGCCGAGCATCACATCGCCTTCGCACACCACCGGCCCGAGCGCGAGCGCGCCGGGCAGCAGGTACACGGACTGCTCGCAGGTGATGGCGCCGTGCACGACGGCCCCTTCGCCCAGCGTGATGCCGCCGCGCGCCTTGATGTCACCGACCACGGTGGTGAAGGGGCTGATGGTGAGGAACCCCGTCACCACCAGGGAGCCACGGTAGATGGAGTGCTCCGCCAGCGTGCAGTCACCCCGCACCATGTACAGCTGCGGGGTCCGCTGGATGGCGTGCGCCAGCGTGGCATAGCTGGCCGTCTGCTGGGCCGGTGGCGTGGGGGTGGGCGCGGCCGTGGAGGGCTGACCCGTGCCCGGGCCTCCCAGCCGCACCACGGGCGCATGGAGCCGCTCGAACCAGCAGGGGGCGGCCAGCTTCACCGCCGCGCCCGCGGACACGCGCCGCAGGGCCGTGCTGCCGGGGCCCAGGCGCAGCTCTCCGTCGGCATGCGCCCAATCGGCGATCTTGCTGCCGTTACCCAACTCCAGGTCGCGCGTGGCATAGAGGCTGGAGAACGCGCTGCCGGCACCCACGTGCATGCTGCCTTCCACGAACACGGGCTGCAGCGCGACGATGGCCGCGGGCGTCGTCACATCGCCGCACGCCAGCAGGCGGGCCCGGGCGCTGGCCCATGCCGCAGGCGCGGCGTCGGGCGGGATCAGGTCGAAGGACTCGTACCCCGTGGACTCGCCGTGGCCGAGCCGGGCCTGCGCATCGGCGCGCAGCCGCCGGGCAAAGTGGTCGATGTCGGCCGCATGGTCGGGTGGAACCAGCAGGGCGGCGCTGTCGGTCGGGCGCGCCATTCGCGGATGGCGGGCACGAAAGGCAGCAAGAACAGCGCGGCGCAGGCCGTCGCGAAGGCCAGCAGCATGGAAGGGTATTCAGGCATTTTTGACCTCGTTGCGGTAACGCGCCGTCTTGTCCCACACCATCTCGCGCTTGAAGAGAGCGTCCAGAAGCAGGCTCCACACGGCGCCGGAGATGGCGAACAGGCTCACCATGAAGCCCAGCATGTTCAATGGCAGCAGCCGCAGGCGCCTGCGGTTGCCATCGATCAGCACCGCGATGACGATTTCGAAGAACGCGGCGAAGTTGCCCAGCGTGCCGTAGACCATCAGCGCGAACACGGGGATCAGTTGCGACAGCAGCGACCCCGCGTTGAGGAAGTAAAGCCCCAGCGCCAGGCACCAGCCGGCCAGCATGATGAGCGGGATCACGAAGACGAACAGCAGCAGCATTCCGTCCACGCGCTGGCCCAGCGTGAGGTAGGGGCTGGTGACGAACTTCCACCAGTGCCGCGCCAGCACCTGGTTGTGTCCCTTGGCCCAGCGCTTGACCTGCTTGATGCGCACGGGCCATTCCTCGGGCACTTCCTCGTAGCACTCCGAGCGGTTGGTGTAGACCGTCTTCCAGCCGTTGAACATGAGCCGGAAGGTGATGTCGGTGTCTTCGGCCAGCGTGTCGTCGTGCCAGCCACCCACGGCCTCCACCGCCGACATGCGCACGCCCCCCACGGTGCCGCCGTACTGCGGCATCAGGTTCATGTTCATGCGCGCCTGCTGGTCGACCTGGTAGCCGGCCGAGCGCTCCAGGTCCAGCAAGCGGGTCAGCAGGTTCGCACCGCTGTTGACGGGCACCACGCGGCCCATCACCGCACCCACTTCCGGATCGAAGAAGGGCGCCACCAGCTGCTTGAGGAGCCCGCGCCCGGGTACGTAGTCGGCATCGAAGATGATGGCGATGTCGCCTTCGGCAAAGCGCAGTGCGTCCTTGAGCGCCGCCGACTTGCCCGGCTTGCCGCTGGTTCGGTGAAAGGGGGCCAGCCGGGACGGGAACCGTTCGTCGTAGCCGTTGATGATCTGCGCCGTCGCATCGCTGGAGCGATCGTTCACCGGAATGATCATCATGCGGTCGGCGGGGTAGTCGGTCTTGAGCAGCGCCTCGATGCAGCCGGCGATGACCTTCTCTTCGTTGTGCGCGGCAATGAACACGGTGATCATGGGCCACTGGGCCACCGCGATGTCCAGATAGGGATGGCGCTGTGTGCCGACGAGCCGGCTCATGGTGAACGCAAAGTGCCGGATGCCGTACAGCACCATGAACAGCACCACGAACATGAGCAGGTAGGCCATCACGGCGGCGACCGGCTGCGCCGAATAGGCGGGAAGAAGTCCGAGCGGATGCATGGTGTCAGGCCGCCAGGGGCAAGGGCATGGGTGCCGCGGGCGCCAGGTGGCTCGCCAGCACGGAGACGATGCGCTGGCAGGCCTGGCCGTCGCCGAACGGGCTGTGCATCTGCGCCATTCGCCGGTGCGCCTGGGGGTCGCCCAGCAGCCGCGTGACGTGCGAGACGATGGCGTCGTAGGACGGTCCGATGAGCAGCGCACAACCGGCCTGCACGGCCTCGGGCCGCTCGGTTTCGTCACGCAGCACCAGCACGGGCACGCCGAAGGTCGGGGCCTCTTCCTGCAGCCCGCCCGAGTCCGTGAGCAGCAGCCAGGCGTCGGCGAGCGCCTGCTGCATGTCCATGTAATCGAGCGGATCGCTCAGCCGGATGTTGGCGATGCCGCCCAGCAGTGCCTGCACCGGCTCGCGCACCACGGGGTTCTTGTGCACCGGAAACAGCACCTGCAGCCCGGGGTTCTGCCGCGCCAGGTCGGCGATGGCGCGGCAGATGCCGCGCACGCCTTCGCCCCAGCTCTCGCGCCGGTGGAAGGTGACCAGCAGGTGCCCCCGCCCTGCGGCGCGGCGGCGCACCCCGTGGTGGGTGCAGGTCCAGTGCTGCGCATCCACCACGGTGTTGCCCGTCACGTGGATGCGTTCGTCGGGAATGCCCTCCGACCGCAGTGCGGTGCGTGAGCGCGAGGTGGGCGGAAAGTGAAACTGCGCGAGCCGGCTGATCATCTGGCGCAGCCCTTCTTCGGGAAAGGGCCGCGCCAGGTTGTAGGTGCGCAGCCCCGCCTCCACGTGGGCCACCGGCAGGCCACGGTAAAAGCCCGCCAAGGCCCCGGTGAACGCGGATTCGGTATCGCCCTGCACGATGACCAGCGCGTAGTCTTTCGCCTGCAGCACCGCGTCGATCTGGCGGCGGCAGCCGGCGCTGAATTCCTGCAGGGTGCTGCCTTCGCGGTGGAGCACGATGTCCGGCCGGATGGTGAAGCAATCCAGCATCTGGATGGCCATTTCGTCGTGCTGGCCCGTGTGCAGCCAATGCACGCGGGCCCAGCTGAGGGCCCGCAGCGCGTGGTACAGGGGCGCCAGCTTGATGATCTCGGGGCGCGTGCCCGAGACGATGAGAATGTCCTGCATGGCTCGATCCTTTGCGGTGTCGGGGGTGGGAGAGAGGAAAGAGGAAAAAGCCAGGCATCCCGGAGGGAAGTCGCAGTGCCGGCGCGCGCGCTGCACTGGAGTGGCCAGAGCCCATGCTCCATCGGCCCGCTCTCCTTTTTGCACGGCACGGGCGATGGTGCGTGCGGGTTGGAACGCGGTCTGTTCGCTGACCCACATAGCGTTGTAGGCGTGGGCCGCCATCGCCGCCTGGGTGAAAGAGAAGGGGCGGCTGCCGCAGGCGCGTGGCGGTGGAGCGCCTGCCCGGCACCGTTTCAGGGAGGGCTCAGGGAATGAATGCGGGGTTGCGTTGCGTGCGAAGCCGTGCCCGCGCCGGCGGCCTGGACGCGCCAGGACGTACGGCTGTGCAAGGTTGCACACGGCCGCGTGCCATCGGCCGCATGTGCTGGATCGGAGATGGGGCCGTTGGCCCTTGGCTGAGCACGGGCCGAAGCCAGGGCCGCTGGCAGGTCATGGCGAGGGAGCGGATCGCTGGCGTGCCTGGCATGCGGCGCGAAGGCGTGACCCGAGCGGCCATGCGTGCGCTCGTCCATGCGCGCCCCGGCGTCCGCCTCTGCCGCTGCCGCGGCAAGCGCCTGCCTGGCTGGCAGGGAGGACAGGACCTGCGTTGAAAGAGGCGCTGGCAGCGCCCTCGTCGAAGGCGTGCCGCGCGTGGATCAGGCCCGTGCGATGTGTGCCGCGATGGCCTCGCCCACCTGGGTGGTGTTGGCCGTGCCCCCTAAGTCGGGCGTCTTCGGCCCGGTCTTGATGACCTCCTCGATCGCCGCCACGATGGCATCGTGCGCCTGCCGTCCCGCGCCCTGGCCTTGCGTCAGAAAGTCCAGCATCAGCGCGCCCGACCAGATCATGGCGATGGGGTTGGCGATGTTTTGGCCGTAGATGTCCGGCGCCGAGCCGTGCACGGGCTCGAACAGGCTGGGGAAGGTGCGCTCGGGGTTCAGGTTGGCCGAAGGCGCCAGGCCAATGGTGCCGGTGGTGGCGGGCCCCAGGTCGGAGAGGATGTCGCCGAACAGGTTGGTGGCCGCCACCACGTCGAAGCGCCCGGGCTGCAGCACGAAGCGCGCGGTGAGGATGTCGATGTGCTGCTTATCGAGCGTGACCTCGGGGTAGGCCTTGGCAACGTCGTCGGCGCGGGCGTCCCACCAGGGCATGCTGATGGCGATGCCGTTGCTCTTGGTGGCGAGGGTCACGTGCTTTTTGGCGCGGCTCTGGGCCAGGTCGAAGGCGAACTTCAAGAGGCGGTTGGCACCGTGGCGCGAGTAGACCGATTCCTGGATGACGATCTCGCGGTCGGTGCCCTCGTACATGATGCCGCCCAGCGACGTGTATTCGCCCTCGGTGTTCTCGCGCACGACGAAGTAGTCGATGTCGCCGGGCTTCCTGCCGGCGAGCGGACACGGCACGCCTTCGAACAAACGCACGGGGCGCAGGTTGATGTACTGGTCGAACTCGCGGCGGAACTTGAGCAGCGAGCCCCACAGGGACACGTGGTCGGGCACGGTGGCGGGCCAGCCGACGGCGCCGAAGAAGATGGCGTCCACGCCGGCGAGCTGGGCCTTCCAGTCGTCGGGCATCATTTTTCCGTGGGCAGCGTAGTAGTCGCAGCTGGCCCAGTCGATGGTGCGGCATTCCAGTTCGAAGCCGAAGCGCTCGGCCGCGGTCTGGATGGCCCGCAGGCCTTCGGGCATGACTTCCTTGCCGATGCCGTCACCGGGGATCACGGCGATCTGGTACTTGGTTTTTTGCATGGGGGTCCTTGTGGAAAAAAGCAGAGCGGCAGGTGCCGGATGGGGGCATTGTTCGGCAGTGCCTCGCAAAATACAATCCGCCGCCTGTGGTCTCATTCTTCACACTTCGTGCACAAAATTCCTTCCAACGACGACCTGCGCGTGTTCACCGTGGTGGTGCGCAAATCGAGCTTCGGCGAGGCTGCGACCGAGCTGGGCACATCGCCCGCCTATGTGAGCAAGCGCATCCGACTGCTGGAGGAGGATTTAGCGGTCAAGCTGCTGCACCGCACCACGCGCCGCGTGGTGGTGACGGAGGAGGGCGAGCGCGTCTTCCACTGGGCGCAGCGCATCCTGGACGATGTGGACCAGTTGCTGCAGGAGGTGGCGGTCACGCGGCGCGAGCCCCGCGGCCTGCTGCGGGTGAGCTGCAGTTTCGGCTTCGGGCGGCGCGTGGTGGCGCCGGCGTTGTCGCGGCTGGTGGAGCGCCATCCGGCCCTGCAGGTGCGGCTGGAGGTGTTCGACCGGCTGGTGGACGTGGCGGGCGAGGGGTTCGACCTGGACGTGCGCGTGGGCGACGAGATCGCGCCGCACCTCATCGCGCGGCGGCTGGCCGACAACCACCGGGTGCTGTGCGCGGCGCCCGCCTACCTGGCGCGCCATGGCACGCCGCGCACGCTGGCGGAGCTGTCCAGCCACGACTGCCTCGTCATCAAGGAGCGCGACCACCCGTTCGGCGTGTGGCGCCTGCGCAGCGGCGGCGTGGAAGAGTCGGTGAAGGTGCGCGGCCCGCTGTCGGCCAACCACGGGGAAATGGTGGTGCAGTGGGCCGTGGACGGCCGCGGCATCACGCTGCGCTCGCTGTGGGACGTGGGACCGCAGTTGCGCGCGGGGCACCTGGTGCCGGTCCTGCCCGAGTGGCGGCAGGAAGCGAATGTGTGGGCCGTCTATCCCACGCGGCTCCATCTGTCGGCCAAGGTGCGCGTGTGCGTGGAGTTTTTGCAGGAGCACTTCCGCGCGCAATGGGCGGCCGGCGGCGACGGCGCACGCATTGGCGCGGTGGGCGGTACGGGGGAATGAGGAAGGAATATGGCGGGGTGCAGCGCGCTGGCACCCCGCTTTGCAAGGACGCGCATGGCACGCGTCCCGAGGGCCCGATCAGCCGGCCAGAGCGGCCTTCACGGCGGCGGAGACCTGGCCCATGTCGGCCTTGCCGGCCAGCCGCGTCTTCACCACGCCCATGACCTTGCCCATGTCGCCGGGGCCCGCGGCACCCAGTTCAGCCACGATGGCTTTCACGGCGGCCAGGGTTTCGTCGGCCGACATGCGCTCGGGCAGGTAGGCCTGCAGCACGGCCATTTCGGATTTTTCCTTGTCGGCCAGGTCCTGGCGGCCCGCGCCTTCGAAGGCGGTGATGGAGTCCTTGCGCTGCTTGATGAGCTTGTCCACGATGGCGACCACGGCGGCGTCGTCGAGCACTACAGGCTCTGCGCCTGGCACGCGCTCATCCACTTCCTTTTGCTTCATCGCGGCCTGCAGCAGGCGGATGGTGCCCAGGCGCTCACTGTCCTTGGCGCGCATGGCGGTCTTCATGTCTTCAGTGATCTGTTCTTTGAGGCTCATGTCTTTCTCCGGTCAACAAGGGGTGGACGGATGGGGCGGGCTTTGCGTCCCAAACGAAAAAACCCGCGCTTGGCGTCCCTAGCGCGGGTTTTGCGGCGGTGAGGCCGGCTCTGTCAGAGCTTAGTACAGCTTCTTGGGCAGCTGCATGCTGCGAACGCGCTTGTAGTGGCGCTTGACGGCGGCGGCCTTCTTGCGCTTGCGCTCGGCGGTGGGCTTCTCGTAGAACTCACGGGCGCGCAGGTCGGTCAGCAGGCCGAGCTTTTCGATGGTGCGCTTGAAGCGGCGCAGGGCGACGTCAAAGGGTTCGTTTTCTTTTACGCGGATGGTGGTCATTAGCTAATGGTTTCCAAAATGTGCCCACAGAGGGTATCCAGGAGATCGGGCCTGAATGCCGTGTGCAGCGGGTTCCCCGTCTGTAACTAGTATTGGCCGACGGGGTATTGCCAGCAAAGCCGAAGATTATAGCCCTGTAATCTGCTCTGTCCATGGCTGCGTTCCGATCGCGTGGCCATCGGGCGTGTGGCTTGGAATTTGCATGGGGCTCCGGTGGCGCTGATTCGATTCATCCCCCCGTTCGTTCCCGCAACCGCCCCGCGCCTTTCTTTCCCCGCGCGGGGCCCCAAGCACGACACCATGGCAATCATGCACCGCGTATCGGGCTGGCTGGGCCGGCTCAGTGTGGGCCGCAAGCTCATGCTCATCTACCTGCTGGACCTGACGGCCGTGATCTACGTCTCGGGCATCCTGATCCACGAGAAATTCCTGGCCATCGATTTCGCGCGCAAGGAGATCGTGGGCACCGCCTACGCCTCGGTGGTGCGCGATGGGCTGATGGGGGCGTTCATGGAGGGCGACGGCATTGCGGGCATCCTGCTGATCGACCGGCTGGCCGCGGTGCGCAGCGCGCACGACGGCGCGCTCAAGACCGGCGAGCCGGCTGCGCGCTTCGAGGCGCTGTTGCGCCAGTCGGCCGCCGGCGACCCCGCGGGCGAGGGGGTGGTGGGCGAGCCGGTGCGCGGACCGCTGCTGCGCCAGGGGCGCGAGCTGCTCACCACCGTGGGCAACCAGTCCAACCTGATCCTCGATCCCGACCTGGACAGCTACTACGTGATGTCGTTGATCCTGCTGCGCTTTCCGGAGCTGCTGCAGGTCACGCACGACACGGCGGCCTTCCTGAATGCACCCGGTGCCCGCCAGGGCGACCACCGCGCGGCCGAACTGCTCACGCTGGCGGGCCGGCTCGATGCGGTGATGCTGGGCATCGATGCCGACTACGACCAGGCCTTCATCGCCGGCTCGCCCGCGCTGCGGGCGGCGCTGGACGCGCAGCGCGCGGCCTTGCGCCC
>NZ_BAAJYS010000099.1:0-12599 GCF_057543315.1 Acidovorax sp. KPB24-07 | reverse complement strand
GTGGCCAAGATCATTGCTTAAAGCGTGAATGTAGGGGTATAGCTCAATTGGCAGAGCGTCGGTCTCCAAAACCGAAGGTTGTAGGTTCGATTCCTACTGCCCCTGCCACTTGATCGTGGCAATCACAAGCCCGCCAGGCCCTGGCGGGCTTCGGTGTCTTGTGGATGCCGAAACTTAAAGTAAGAAACCAGTTAAGTATGGCCACGTCTCAAGTTGAAACTGTTAGTACGGGCGCTGATAAAGCCAAGCTTGCTGCGGTGGTGGCAATTGTTCTTGCAGCGATTGCCGGATTCTATTTGCTTGGAAAGCAAGGGCCGATTGTCCAGTGGGCTGCGTTGCTTGTCGGGCTTGCAATTGCAGTAGCTGTGTTTTTGGTGTCCGAGCCTGGCCGTCAGTTCGTGGGTTTCGCGCAGGATGCCTGGCGTGAAGTCAAGAAGGTTGTCTGGCCCACGCGGAAAGAGACGCTTCAAATGACGGCATACGTTTTTGCGTTTGTTGTCATCATGGCGCTTTTTCTCTGGTTCACCGACAAGACCTTGGAATGGGTTTTGTACGATTTGATTCTGGGGTGGAGAAAGTAATGACGGACGCTATCGAAGTCAGCGGCACTGACGCTGCCAGCCCGGCCACTCCTGTGAATCCTGATTTGCGGTGGTACATCGTTCACGCTTATTCCGGCATGGAAAAGGCGGTTGAGCGCAACATCGTGGAGCGCATCGGTCGCGCTGGCATGCAGCAGAAATTCGGCCGCATTCTCGTTCCGACCGAAGAGGTCGTTGAAATGAAGAATGGTCAGCGCAAGACCACTGAACGTCGACTCTTTCCCGGCTATGTGTTCGTGGAAATGGTCATGGACGATGACACCTGGCACTTGGTCAAGCACACGAACAAGGTGACGGGTTTTGTTGGTGGTGCCAAGAATCGCCCGGCTCCTATTTCTGAAGAAGAAGTTCAGAAGATCGTCAGCCAAATGCAGGAAGGCACGGACAAGCCTCGGCACAAGATTGAATTCATGGTGGGTGAACTGGTTCGGGTTAAAGAAGGTCCGTTCACTGATTTCAATGGCTCTGTCGAAGAAGTCAATTACGAAAAAAGCCGGGTACGCGTTTCCGTGATGATCTTCGGCCGTTCTACCCCCGTAGAGTTGGAATTTGGTCAGGTCGAAAAAACCTGATTGTTTGGATTCGCATTTTTCGACTCGGTGCGAATTGTTTGATGAGTCGTAAACCCCGGGGAGCTGAGGCCACTGGCCTAGGCGCTAATACCCGCAAGGAGTAAACCATGGCGAAAAAAAATCGTCGGTTTTATCAAGCTGCAAGTTCCAGCTGGTAAGGCCAATCCATCCCCACCAATTGGCCCTGCACTGGGTCAGCGTGGTCTCAACATCATGGAGTTCTGCAAGGCGTTCAACGCGCAGACCCAAGGTGTGGAACCAGGTCTGCCACTGCCCGTGGTCATCACGGCATTTGCCGACAAGAGCTTCACCTTCATCATCAAGACGCCGCCTGCGACGACCTTGATCAAGAAGGCCATCAAGCTTGAAAAGGGCTCTGCCAACGCATTGAGCACCAAGGTCGGCAAGATCACTCGTGCGCAGCTCGAAGAGATCGCCAAGACCAAGATGAAGGACATGAACGCTGCCAATGTCGACGCCGCTGTGCGCACGCTGGCCGGTTCCGCTCGCTCGATGGGCGTGACGGTGGAGGGCTTATAAAATGGCCAAGCTGACCAAGAAACAAAAAAGCCCTGCAAGGCAAAGTCGACAGCAACAAGCTGTACGCGTTCGCTGACGCCGTCGTGATCGTGAAGGAAGCCGCTACGGCCAAGTTCGACGAATCCATCGATGTGGCCGTTCAGCTTGGCATTGATGCCAAGAAGTCTGACCAAGTGGTTCGCGGCGCCGTGGTGCTGCCGAACGGCACTGGCAAGACGACCCGTGTGGCGGTGTTTGCCCAAGGCGCCAAGGCTGAAGAAGCCAAGGCTGCTGGCGCTGACATCGTTGGCATGGACGACCTGGCCGCGATGGTCAAGGCCGGTGACATGCCTTTCGACGTGGTGATCGCCGCCCCCGACGCCATGCGCGTTG
This sequence comes from Acidovorax sp. KPB24-07, assembly GCF_057543315.1. Taxonomy (NCBI): domain Bacteria; kingdom Pseudomonadati; phylum Pseudomonadota; class Betaproteobacteria; order Burkholderiales; family Comamonadaceae; genus Acidovorax; species Acidovorax sp. KPB24-07. The sequence goes on along the minus strand of NZ_BAAJYS010000099.1, from coordinate 10,513 downwards.
TGGGTACGCTGGGTCAAATCCTCGGCCCACGCGGTCTGATGCCAAACCCCAAGGTGGGCACTGTGACGCCTGACGTCGCTACGGCCGTGAAGAACGCCAAGGCAGGTCAAGTGCAATTCCGCGTCGACAAGGCCGGTATCGTGCACAGCACGATCGGCCGCCGCTCGTTCGACAACGACAAGCTTCAAGGCAACTTGGCTGCGTTGATCGAAGCGCTGACCAAGGCCAAGCCTGCAACCAGCAAGGGCGTGTACCTGCGCAAGGTGGCTGTGTCTTCCACGATGGGCCTGGGTGTCCGCGTGGATACGCAATCCATCGCAGCGTAATTGCAAGAAATCTTCGAATCCATCCCCGGATGGGTTTGATGTGGTGGGCTGCGGCTGCTTCGGTCGCCGCAGGCCATCCAAGACCGTTGGTGCGCGAACCGGTCGCGCTTAAATCCATAGTGATGCCAACGCAGATGGCGATCCCGCTGCAGATGGAAAATTTTCCTGAACAGTTGGTCGCTGCAACAAGAGCGTGTATGAGGCCTGTGCCGAGTGCGCATTTTAAGGAGTAGACCTTGAGTCTTAATCGCAGTGAGAAAGAAGCGGTCATCAGTGAAGTGACCAGCCTCGCCGCTAAAGCTCAAACGCTTGTGATCGCGGAGTACCGTGGCATCACGGTCGCCGACATGACCAAACTGCGTGTTGATGCTCGCAGCAAGGGCGTGACCCTGAGTGTTCTGAAGAACACCCTGGCTCGCCGTGCTGTGGCTGGCAGCGCGTTTGACGTGGTGGCAGACCAGATGACCGGTCCGCTGATCTATGGCTTCTCCGAAGACGCTGTGGCCGCCGCTAAGGTGGTGGCCGATTTCGCGAAGACCAACGACAAGTTGGTGATTCGCGGTGGCGCTTTCGGTGGCAAAGCCCTGGATATCAACGGCGTTAAGCAACTGGCTAACATTCCTCCAAAGGAAGTTCTGTTGGCTCAGATTTGCGGCTTGCTTATGTCCCCCATTTCGCGTACGGCCGTTGTGCTGGGCGCGTTGGCGGCCAAAAAAAGGCGAAGGCGCTGCCGAAACGGCCGCCGAACCTGTCGCGGCTTGATTGCCCGGCAGACAACCAACCAATTGTTAGGAAATAAAAATGGCATTCGATAAAGACGCATTTTTGACCGCGCTGGACAGCATGACGGTTCTGGAACTCAATGAGCTGGTGAAGGCCATTGAAGAAAAGTTTGGCGTGAGCGCAGCCGCTATGGCCGCTCCTGCTGCTGGCGGCGGCGGCGGTGCTGCTGCAGCTGCAGAAGAGCAAACGGAATTCAACGTGGTGCTGACCGAAGCCGGCGCCAACAAGGTGTCCGTGATCAAGGCCGTGCGCGAAATCACCGGCCTGGGTCTCAAGGAAGCCAAGGATCTGGTGGACGGCGCTCCGAAGAACGTCAAGGAAGGCATTGCCAAGGCCGACGCCGAAGCTGCCGTCAAGAAGCTGGTGGAAGCTGGCGCCAAGGCTGAACTCAAGTAATTCGCCTGGATTCCAGGGCTGGGGGCTCCGCAAGGGCTCCCAGCCTTTGGTGCTTATGGGGTTCACGCCCAGAGCGCACCAGAAAGCAGTGCCCACGCCACTGCTTTCTAGTGTCTTCTGACCATCCCGACAGCAGAAGATACCTTGGTTCGGGTGATGTGCAACGCATCGCCGTCCGCCATGGTTGGTAGTGGCCAACCGCCAAGCCTGCAAGGAAGCGCCCTTGCAGGTCAGTCGTCGAAGACCCAGGACTCATGTCTTTGCCCGGAGATCTCATGGCCTATTCCTATACCGAACGCAAGCGGATTCGCAAAAGTTTCGGCAGCCGCGACAGCGTGCTGGAAGTCCCTTACCTGCTGCAGATGCAGAAGGACGCATACACCGCGTTCCTGCAAGCTGACAAAGCCCCCCAGAAAAGAACCGTAGAAGGCTTGCAGGCCGCGTTCGACGCTGCTTTCCCGATCGTCTCGCACAATGGGTTTGTCGAGATGAAGTTCATCGAGTACAACCTCGCCAAGCCGGCATTCGATGTGCGTGAATGCCAGACCCGTGGTTTGACTTTTGCCTCGGCCGTGCGGGCCAAGGTGCAGTTGATCATCTATGACCGCGAGTCCTCCACGTCGCAGTCCAAGGTCGTCAAGGAAGTGAAGGAGCAAGAGGTCTACATGGGCGAGGTGCCTTTGATGACCGACAAGGGCTCGTTCATCATCAACGGCACGGAACGTGTGATCGTTTCGCAGCTGCACCGCTCGCCCGGCGTGTTCTTCGAGCACGACAAGGGCAAGACCCACAGCTCGGGCAAGCTGCTGTTCTCGGCGCGCATCATTCCCTACCGCGGTTCGTGGCTGGACTTCGAGTTCGATCCGAAGGACATCCTGTATTTCCGTGTGGACCGCCGCCGCAAGATGCCGGTCACGATCCTGCTGAAGGCCATCGGCCTGAACCCCGAATCGATCCTGGCGAACTTCTTCGTCAACGACAACTTCCGCCTGATGGACAGCGGCGCGCAGATGGAGTTCGTCTCCGACCGCCTGCGTGGCGAAGTGGCACGTTTCGACATCACCGACAAGTCGGGCAAGGTGGTCGTGGCCAAGGACAAGCGCGTCACGGCCCGCCACACCCGCGAACTGGAGCAGTCCGGCACCACGCACATCAGCGTGCCCGAAGACTTCCTGATCGGCCGCGTGGTGGCGCGCAACATCGTCGACGGCGACACCGGCGAAATCATTGCCAAGGCCAACGAAGAGCTGACCGAAGCGCTGCTCAAGAAGCTGCGCTCCGCCGGCGTGCAGGACCTGCAAGTCATCTACACGAACGAACTCGACCAGGGCGCCTACATCTCGCAGACGCTGCGCATCGACGAAACGGTGGACGAATTCGCTGCGCGCGTGGCGATCTACCGCATGATGCGCCCCGGCGAGCCGCCGACGGAAGACGCGGTGCAGGCCTTGTTCCAGCGCCTCTTCTACAACCCCGACACGTACGACCTGTCGCGCGTGGGGCGCATGAAGTTCAACGCCAAGATCGGCCGCGACGAATCCACCGGCCCGATGGTGCTCTCCAACGAAGACATCCTGGCCGTGGTCAAGATCCTCGTGGACTTGCGCAACGGCAACGGCGAAGTCGATGACATCGATCACCTGGGCAACCGCCGCGTGCGTTGCGTGGGTGAGTTGGCCGAGAACCAGTACCGCACCGGTCTGGCACGTATCGAGAAGGCCGTGAAGGAGCGTCTGGGCCAGGCCGAACAAGAGCCGCTGATGCCGCACGACCTGATCAACTCCAAGCCGATTTCTGCGGCGCTCAAGGAGTTCTTCGGTGCGTCCCAGCTGTCGCAGTTCATGGACCAGACCAACCCGCTGGCCGAAATCACCCACAAGCGCCGCGTATCGGCCCTTGGCCCGGGTGGTCTGACCCGCGAGCGTGCCGGTTTCGAAGTGCGCGACGTGCACGTGACCCACTATGGCCGCGTGTGCCCGATCGAAACGCCGGAAGGCCCGAACATCGGGCTGATCAACTCGCTGGCCCTGTACGCCCGCCTGAACGAGTACGGTTTCATCGAAACCCCGTACCGCCGTGTGGTGGACGGCAAGGTGACCGACCAGATCGATTACCTCTCCGCCATCGAAGAAGGCAAGTATGTGATCGCCCAGGCGAATGCCACGCTCGACAAGGAAGGCCGCCTCACGGGCGACCTGGTGTCGGCACGTGAAAAGGGCGAGTCGACCTTGCTGAGCGCCGAGCGTGTGCAGTACATGGACGTGTCGCCTGCACAGATCGTGTCGGTGGCCGCCTCGCTCGTGCCGTTCCTCGAGCACGACGATGCGAACCGCGCACTGATGGGCGCCAACATGTCCCGCCAGGCCGTGCCCGTGCTGCGTCCGGAAAAGCCCATGGTGGGCACCGGCATCGAGCGCGTGGCTGCCGTGGACTCGGGCACCGTGGTGACCGCCAACCGCGGCGGCGTGGTGGACTATGTGGATGCGACCCGCATCGTGGTCCGCGTGAACGACGCGGAAGCGGTGGCCGGTGAAGTGGGCGTGGACATCTACAACCTCATCAAGTACCAGCGTTCCAACCAGAACACCAACATCCACCAGCGCCCCATCGTCCAGAAGGGCGATGTGCTGGCCAAGGGGGATGTGATCGCCGACGGCGCATCGACGGACTTCGGCGAAATCGCCATCGGCCAGAACATGCTGATCGCGTTCATGCCCTGGAACGGCTACAACTTCGAAGATTCGATCCTGATCTCCGAACGCGTCGTGGCAGAAGATCGCTACACCTCGATCCACATCGAGGAACTGGTGGTCATGGCCCGCGACACGAAGCTGGGCGCCGAAGAAATCACGCGCGACATTCCGAACCTGTCGGAACAGCAGCTGAACCGCTTGGACGAGTCCGGCATCATCTACGTGGGTGCCGAAGTGCAGCCCGGCGATACGCTGGTGGGCAAGGTCACGCCGAAGGGCGAGACCACGCTGACGCCCGAAGAGAAGCTGCTGCGCGCCATCTTCGGCGAGAAGGCCTCCGACGTGAAGGACACCTCGCTGCGCGTGGACCAGGGCTCGCAAGGCACTGTGATCGACGTGCAGGTGTTCACCCGCGAAGGCATCCAGCGCGACAAGCGCGCCCAGCAGATCATCGACGACGAACTCAAGCGCTTCCGCCTGGACCTGAACGACCAGCTGCGCATCGTGGAAGCCGACGCGTTCGACCGGATCGAAAAGCTGCTGAACGGCCGCGTGGCCAACGGCGGCCCGCAAAAGCTGGCCAAGGGCACGAAGATCGACAAGGCCTACCTGGCCTCCGTCGAGAAGTTCCACTGGTTCGACATCCGCCCGGCGGAAGACGAAGTGGCCACGCAGCTGGAATCGATCAAGAACTCGCTGGAGCAGACGCGCCACAGCTTCGATCTGGCTTTCGAGGAAAAGCGCAAGAAGCTCACGCAAGGCGACGAGCTGCCTGCGGGCGTGCTGAAGATGGTCAAGGTGTACCTGGCCGTCAAGCGCCGCCTGCAGCCCGGCGACAAGATGGCCGGCCGCCACGGCAACAAGGGTGTGGTGTCCAAGATCGTCCCGGTCGAAGACATGCCCTACATGGCCGACGGCACCCCTGCCGACATCGTGCTGAACCCGCTGGGCGTGCCATCGCGCATGAACATCGGACAGGTGCTCGAAGTGCACTTGGGCTGGGCCGGCAAGGGCATCGGCCAGCGCATCGGCAACATGCTGCAGGAGCAGGCCAAGGCGGCCGACATGCGCAAGTTCCTCGAAGAGGTGTACAACTCGCGCGGCCGCAAGGAAGACCTGTCGCAGTTCAACGACGATGAACTGATGGCCATGGCCGGTCACCTCACCAACGGCGTGCCGTATGCCACCCCGGTGTTCGACGGCGCTTCGGAAGAAGAGATCAAGGACATGCTCAAGATCGCCTATCCGGACGACATCGCCGAGCGCAAGGGCCTGACCTCCGCACGCACGCAGGCTTACCTGTTCGACGGCCGCACCGGCGAGCGCTTCGAGCGCCCGACCACCATCGGCTACATGCATTACCTGAAGCTGCACCATTTGGTGGACGACAAGATGCATGCCCGCTCCACGGGTCCTTACTCGCTCGTCACGCAGCAGCCTCTGGGCGGCAAGGCCCAGTTCGGTGGCCAGCGCTTCGGGGAAATGGAAGTGTGGGCGCTGGAAGCCTATGGCGCCGCTTACGTGCTGCAGGAAATGCTGACCGTGAAGTCCGACGACGTGCAGGGCCGTACCAAGGTGTACGAGAGCATCGTCAAGGGCGAACACGCCATCGAGGCCGGCATGCCGGAATCGTTCAATGTGCTGGTCAAGGAAATCCGTTCCCTGGGCCTGGACATCGAACTCGAACGTTCTTAATCGAAGGGACTAGGTTTATGAAGTCACTACTCGACCTGTTCAAGCAATTCACCCCGGACGAGCATTTCGATGCCATCCGCATCGGCATGGCGTCGCCCGAAAAGATCCGTTCGTGGTCTTTCGGCGAAGTGAAGAAGCCCGAGACCATCAACTACCGCACGTTCAAGCCCGAGCGCGACGGTCTGTTCTGCGCCAAGATTTTTGGTCCCATCAAGGACTACGAATGCCTGTGCGGCAAGTACAAGCGCCTCAAGCACCGCGGTGTGATCTGCGAGAAGTGCGGCGTTGAAGTCACGCAGACCAAGGTGCGCCGCGAGCGCATGGGCCACATCGATCTGGCCGCGCCTTGCGCCCACATCTGGTTCCTGAAGTCGCTGCCATCGCGTCTGGGCTTGGTGCTGGACATGACGCTGCGCGACATCGAGCGCGTGCTGTACTTCGAAGCGTATGTGGTGACCGACCCCGGCATGACCCCGCTGAAGAAGTTCAGCATCATGTCCGAGGACGACTACGACGCCAAGCGCAAGGAATACGGTGACGAGTTCATCGCCAAGATGGGCGCGGAAGGCATCAAGGACCTGCTCGAAGCCATCGATATCGACCTCGAAATCGAAAAGCTGCGCGGCGATCTGACCGGCTCCGAAGTCAAGGTCAAGAAGAACGCCAAGCGCCTGAAGGTGCTGGAAGCCTTCAAGAAGTCCGGCATCAAGCCCGAGTGGATGGTGCTGGACGTGCTGCCCGTGCTGCCGCCGGACCTGCGTCCGCTGGTGCCGCTGGACGGTGGCCGCTTCGCGACCTCCGACCTGAACGACCTGTATCGCCGCGTCATCAACCGCAACTCGCGCCTGCGCCGCCTGCTGGAGCTGAAGGCCCCGGAAATCATCGCGCGCAATGAAAAGCGCATGCTGCAGGAAGCCGTCGATTCGCTGCTGGACAACGGCCGCCGTGGCAAGGCCATGACGGGCGCGAACAAGCGCGCCCTCAAGTCGCTGGCCGACATGATCAAGGGCAAGAGCGGCCGCTTCCGCCAGAACTTGCTGGGCAAGCGCGTGGACTACTCCGGTCGTTCCGTGATCACCGTGGGTCCGACGCTCAAGCTGCACCAGTGCGGTCTGCCCAAGCTGATGGCGCTGGAGCTGTTCAAGCCTTTCATCTTCTCGCGCCTGGAAGCCATGGGCATCGCGACGACGATCAAGGCCGCCAAGAAGGAAGTCGAATCCGGCACGCCGGTGGTGTGGGACATCCTGGAAGAGGTCATCAAGGAACACCCGGTCATGCTGAATCGTGCGCCCACGCTGCACCGTTTGGGCATCCAGGCGTTCGAGCCCATCCTGATCGAAGGCAAGGCCATCCAGCTGCACCCGCTCGTCTGCGCGGCCTTCAACGCCGACTTCGACGGTGACCAGATGGCCGTTCACGTGCCGCTGTCCGTGGAAGCGCAGATGGAAGCCCGCACGCTGATGCTGGCCTCCAACAACGTGCTGTTCCCGGCCTCGGGCGAGCCTTCCATCGTCCCGTCGCAAGACGTGGTGCTGGGCCTGTACTACGCCACCCGCGATCGCATCAACGGCAAGGGCGAAGGCCTGGTGTTCGCCGACACCGGCGAAGTGCAGCGCGCGCTCGATGCCAACGAGGTCGAACTGGCCGCGCGCATCACGGTGCGCCTGACCGAGTGGACCAAGGACAAGGAAACGCGTGAATTCGTGCCTTCCACGTCGCTGGTGGAAACGACGCCGGCCGTGCGCTGCTGTCCGAGATCCTGCCCAAGGGCCTGCCCTTCAGCAACATCAACAAGGCGCTGAAGAAGAAGGAAATCTCCAAGCTCATCAACGTGAGCTTCCGCAAGTGCGGCCTGAAGGAGACGGTGGTCTTCGCCGACAAGCTGCTGCAGAACGGTTTCCGCCTCGCCACGCGCGCCGGTATTTCCATCTGCGTGGACGACATGCTGGTGCCGCCGCAAAAGGCCGGGATCATCGAGCGTTCCGAGAAGGAAGTGAAGGAGATCGAACAGCAGTACGTGTCCGGTCTGGTGACGGCTGGCGAACGCTACAACAAGGTGGTGGACATCTGGGGCAAGGCCGGCGACGAAGTGTCGAAGGTCATGATGGCCCAGCTGGCCAAGCAAAAGACCACCGACCGCCACGGCAACGAGGTGGACCAGGAGTCGTTCAACTCCATCTACATGATGGCCGACTCCGGCGCCCGCGGCTCCGCAGCGCAGATTCGCCAGCTGGCCGGCATGCGCGGCCTGATGGCCAAGCCGGACGGCTCCATCATCGAGACCCCCATCACGGCCAACTTCCGTGAAGGCCTGAACGTGTTGCAGTACTTCATCTCCACCCACGGTGCCCGTAAGGGCCTGGCGGATACGGCGCTGAAGACGGCCAACTCGGGCTACCTCACCCGCCGTCTGGTGGATGTGACGCAGGATCTCGTGGTGACCGAAGAAGACTGCGGCACCTCCAATGGCTCGCTGATGCGCGCCATCGTCGAGGGCGGTGAAGTCATCGAATCGCTGCGCGACCGTATCCTGGGCCGCACCACGGCCGACGAAGTGCTGCACCCCGAAACGCGCGCAGTGCTGGCCCCTGCCGGCCAGATGCTCGACGAAGACCTCATCGAGGAACTCGAAGTCGCCGGCGTGGACGAGGTGAAGGTGCGCACGGCGCTGACCTGCGAAACCCGCTATGGCCTGTGCGCCAAGTGCTATGGACGCGATCTGGGCCGCGGCGGCCTGATCAACCTCGGCGAAGCCGTGGGGGTGATCGCTGCCCAGTCCATCGGCGAACCCGGCACGCAGCTGACCATGCGCACGTTCCACATCGGCGGCGCCGCTTCGCGCGCTGCCATCGCATCGAGCGTGGAGGCCAAGTCCAATGGCGTGATCGGCTTCAACGCCACGATGCGCTACGTGAGCAACACCAAGGGCGAGCTGGTGGTGATCGCCCGTTCCGGCGAGATCGTCATCCATGACGAACACGGCCGCGAGCGCGAGCGCCACAAGGTGCCGTACGGTGCGACGCTGGCGGTCAAGGCCGACCAGACGGTCAAGGCCGGCACCATCCTCGCCAACTGGGACCCGCTGACCCGCCCGATCATCACGGAGTTCGCCGGCCAGGTGAAGTTCGAGAACGTCGAGGAAGGCCTCACGGTCGCCAAGCAGGTGGACGATGTGACGGGTCTGTCCACGCTGGTCGTGATCGATCCGAAGCGCCGCGGCTCCGCCAAGGTGGTGCGCCCGCAGGTCAAGCTGATCGACGCGCAAGGCCAGGAAGTGAAGATCCCCGGCACCGACCACTCGGTGACCATCGGCTTCCAGATCGGCTCGCTGATCCAGGTGCGCGATGGCCAGGACGTGGGCCCCGGCGAAGTGCTGGCGCGGATTCCGGTCGAAGGCCAGAAGACCCGCGACATCACCGGCGGTCTGCCCCGCGTGGCCGAACTGTTCGAAGCGCGCTCGCCCAAGGACAAGGGCATGCTGGCCGAGATCACCGGCACGGTGTCCTTCGGCAAGGAAACCAAGGGCAAGGTGCGCCTGCAGATCACCGATCCGGACGGCAAGGTCTGGGATGAACTGATCCCCAAGGAAAAGAACATCCTGGTGCACGAAGGCCAGGTCGTGAACAAGGGCGAGTCCGTGGTGGACGGCCCGGCCGATCCGCAGGACATCCTGCGCCTCCTGGGCATCGAAGAGCTGTCGCGCTACATCGTCGATGAAGTGCAGGACGTGTACCGCTTGCAGGGCGTGAAGATCAACGACAAGCACATCGAGGTGATCGTTCGCCAGATGCTGCGCCGCGTCGTGGTCGAGGCCCCGGGCGAGTCCAACTACATCGCCGGCGAGCAGGTCGAGCGTTCGGAGATCCTGAACACGAACGAGGCGCTGCAGGCCGCAGGCAAGATCCCTTCGACGTACAGCAACGTGCTGCTGGGGATCACCAAGGCTTCGCTGTCGACTGATTCCTTCATCTCGGCCGCTTCCTTCCAGGAAACGACCCGCGTGCTCACCGAGGCTGCCATCATGGGCAAGCGCGACGAGCTGCGTGGCCTGAAGGAAAACGTCATCGTGGGTCGCCTGATCCCTGCCGGTACCGGCCTGGCCTACCACCAGGCGCGCAAGGCCAAGGAAGCCATGGACGACGCCGAGCGCCGCGCCATCGCCGATGCCGAAGCCGCTGAAATGGCTGCCACGACCGAAGACTCTTCCGACGTCGAAAGCACCACCAGCCTGGGCGATGCCACGGCCCAATAAGCCACGGTACGCTCCCTGAAACGCTCCCGCTCTGCGCTTTGGCAGACCGGGAGCGTTTTCTTATCTGTTTTCTCTTTTTTTGCGCCGAGCCCGCGGACCCCTGCGGGCTCGGCAGATGCAATGCTGTCCTCCTGGATTTTTCTTGCCCTGCTGCTGTTCTGGGCCGTGGGTGCCTACAACCGGATCGTGCGATTGCGCTCGGCCGCCATCCAGGCCTTCGGTGGCCTGGACGCACACCTCATGCGCATGATGGCCATGCTGGGTGAATACGAGGCCGCGCAGGGTCCAGCGCCCGCGGCCCATGCCGATGCGCGGGCGGCGCTGTGGGCCGCCACCACCCAGTTCGGCGCGTCGCTGGCCGTCGCGCG
>NZ_BAAJYS010000098.1:0-12696 GCF_057543315.1 Acidovorax sp. KPB24-07 | reverse complement strand
CGCGCGCGGAGTTGTTGGTGGTGGAGCCGCATTCGAGGTCCACCGTGCCGTTGGTGATGAGCGGAATGCGGTTCTGCGACGTGACAGCCTGCAGCTCCACCTTGATCGCCGGGTTCTTGAGTTTGGCGCGCACCGCATTCACCACTGCGTTGGAGATGTCCACCGAGAAGCCGATCGGCTCGCCCGGGCCCGCCAGGTAGCTGAAGGGCACCGACGATTCACGGTAGGCCAGCGTGATCTTTCCCGAGTCGGCGATCTTCTGCAGGGTGTCGGCGTGGGCCGCGGTGGCCGCAGCGCACACGCCGCAAGCGAGGACGGCGGCAGACAGGAATGGCTTCATGGGGAACTCCTTGACGGGAACAAAAAGGGGAATGGAACGGTGCAGGTGCCCAGGCACTTTAGGAACTCGGTGCGGCTTTGAACAATTCATTCGGCAGCATGGGCCATGACGAAAAGTTATGCCATCCGCATCGGCCAGAGGGTCCCCATGCAATCTTCGCGCCCGGCGCCGGCGCATAACTTCCCGGCATGCCTGCCCCGCGGTTTGGCATTGTTCAAAGGCCGCGCGCGTCCCTAGAGTGCCCAGGACGGACAACCAACGGGAATCGAGCGATATGGATGCATGTGTGATGGGTGCGGGCATCGTGGGCCTGGCCACGGCCTACGCGCTGCAGCGCCAGGGGATGCGCGTCACGGTGATCGACCAGGGCCCGGTGGGCGGCGGCGCCAGCGGCGGCAATGGCGCACAGCTGAGCTACAGCTACGTGCAGCCCCTGGCCGATCCCGGCCTGTGGGTGCAACTGCCCAAGCTGCTGCTGTCGCGCGAATCGCCGCTGCAGGTGCGGCTGCAGCGGGACCCGCACCAGTGGCGCTGGGCCCTGCAGTTTCTGGCGGCCTGCAACGGCGCCACCTCGCGCCGCACCACGGCGCAACTGCTCGCGCTGGCGGCCCGCAGCCGCGCCGGGTTCGAAGCCATGCGCGCCCGCGAGGCGCTGGATTGCGACTTCTCCAGCACCGGCAAGCTCGTGCTGTACGGCACGCGCGATGGCCTGGCCGCGGCCGAACGGCAGATGGAACTGCAGCGGGCCTGGGGCAGCGAGCAGGCCTCGGTGTCCGCACAGCGCTGCGTGGAGCTGGAACCCGCGCTCGCCCACCACGCGCCCCACATTGCCGGCGCGATCCACACGCCCAGCGAGTGCGCGGCCGATTGCCAGAAGGTGTGCGATGGGCTGCATGCCCTGCTGGCCCAGCGCGGAGTGCGCTTCGAACGGGGTGCGCAGGTACAGGGGTTCGACCGGGCACAGGGGCGCATCGCGGCGGTGCGCACCAGCGCAGGCACCATCGAGGCCGACCGCTTCGTGCTGGCGCTGGGCAGCGGCAGCGTGGCGGTGGCCCGGATGGTGGGCGTGCACCTGCCCGTCTATCCGATCAAGGGCTACAGCATCACCCTCGACGCCCCGGCCGATGCACCCTGGGCGCCCCGCATGAACGTGACGCACGCAGGTCGCAAGGTCGTGTTTGCCCGCCTGGGCCAGCGCCTGCGCGTGGCCGGCATGGCAGAGCTGGTGGGCAACGACCGCCGCATCCGCCCCGAACGCATCGACAGCCTGCGCGCCACGGTGCGCACCGTGCTGGGGCACGAAGCGCCCGCCGCATCGCTGCACCCCTGGACGGGCATGCGCCCCGCCACGCCCACGGGCCTGCCCATCGCCGGCCGCGCCGCCGAGGCCGACAACCTGTGGATCAACACGGGGCACGGGGCACTGGGCTTCACCTTGGCGTTCGGTACCGCGGCCATCGTGGCCGAGCAGATGCTGCAGGCCTGCGCACCCGCCTGAGTCACGGCGGGGGAAGGCCGGCGCGCGTTCGCCGCCGCACTCGGCTTGTCAGTCGCTCTCCGCCAGGCCGGCCGACGCCAGCGTCTGCGCCACCGCGTCGCGCATGCAGCGCACCATGGTGTCCGCCAGGAGTGATGCGGGCCGGTTCACCATGCGCAGCGCCTTCACGGGCACCGCGATGCGCGGCGCGAGCGCCAGCACGTCGACCCGCGTGCGGTCGGCCGACGCCGCGGTGCACACATCCACCAGCGCCACGCCCAACCCGTGGTGCGCGAGCGCGAGCGCCGCGTGGTAGGTCTGCACCGTGAAGGCCGCCTGCAGGCCCACGTCGGCCTCGCGGCTGGCGTGGTTCACCATCGTGCCGAGCGGATCGTTCGCCTCCAGGCGGATCACCGGCGTGTGGGCCAGATCGGCCAGGTGCACCACGCCGGCCTGCACCACGTCCGCATCCAGCGTGCCCTTGGGCGCGATGCACACCACGCGCCCTTCCGCCAGCGTCTCCTGCACCAGCGAGGGGTGCACCAGCGCACTGAACACGAAGCCGATGTCGGCCTCCTGCAGCACCAGGGCCGAAACGATCTGCGGCGAGTGCAACGCATCGATGCGCACCACCACGTCCGGGTGCTGCGCACGGAAGGCCTGCAGCGCGCGCGGCATCACCTCGTGGCTCAGTGCCAGCACGCTCAGCACATGCAATTCGCCTTCGCGCTGCTGGCCGCGCAGGCTGTTGGCCAGGCGCTGCACGTCGTCGAGCTGGTTGAACAGCCGCTCGATGTGCGGGTACAGGGTCTGCGCCTCGCGCGTGGGCACGAGCCGCCCCTTCATGCGATGGAACAGCGCGAACCCCAGCTGCAGTTCGGCATGCGCGAGGATGCGGCTCACGGCCGGCTGGGTGACGTTGATGAGCCGCGCGGCCGCGCTCACGCTGCCGGTGAGCATCACCGCATTGAAGACTTCGATGTGGCGCAGGCGCATGGCAAAGGCAGGCTTTTTCGAGAGAAGGGCATCTGACCATATTGCATCAAAAAGCATCTGCATCCGCTGTGCGCAGGACGCAATTGGAAACAAATGTCGCGGTGCGGTCATGGGGTGCGGATAGGCTCGCCGCGGTGCGTGACAACCCACGGCCCCGGTGGCCCTGGGAGGCCTGCCGTCTCTCGACCCGTCGGCGCGCCGCGTTGCCCATTCCCCTGGATTCCATCCAGCCCGCTTCCCTTCCTTCAGAAAGAGACAAGGCACATGGCAGATTCAAGTGGCAGCGCGTGGGTTGCCCGGTTCCCGACCAGTACCTCCACCAGCGATCTGATCGCCAGTTTCCGCACCAAGGTGGACACGTTCATCGCCGCGCTGGAAGCCGGGGGCGCCTCGGTCTCCATCTCCGCCACGCTGCGCCCGCCGGAGCGGGCCTACCTCATGCATCACGCCTGGCGCATCGCCCGCGAAAAACGCGGACGCCGCCACGGTGCCCGCGATGGCGGGCGTGGACATCGAATGGGTCCACCGCGGTGCCACGGGCGCGGTCAATGCGGGCGCGGCGCGGGTCGCCGCCAACCAGATGGTGGCAGGCTATGGCATCGTGTATGCGCCCGCCCTGACCTCGCGCCATTCCGAGGGGCGCGCCATCGACATGACGATCACCAACTATTCAGGGAAGGCCTTCAAAGATGCCACAGGCACCAGCACCACTGTCACCACCGCTGCGCAACTGCATGCCCTGGGCGCGACCTACGGGGTCTACAAGCTCACGTCCGACCCGCCGCACTGGTCCGATGATGGCCACTGAGCGCATCCTCCCCCGCCGCCCCCTGAGCGGTACGGCAGGCCAGATGCCCGACGGCCGTTTTTTCAGCCGGTCCACGGCCTCGGTCCTTCTGGCGCTGGCGGGGCTGCTCCTCGGCGGCACCAGCGCGCAGGCCGACACCGCGCAGCCGGTGCCTTCGGCATCGCCCGTGTCCTCGCGCGTGGGCCTTCTCGACGCCCGCCGGCCCGACGCGCCCCGGCTGGTGCTGGGCCAGCTCCAGCCTGAAGGCGAGGCACTTCACTACCTTCGGCTGTCTCCGCCCATGGGCAAGAAGCCGGAGTGCTGCGTTCAGGCGGGCGCGGCGGTGCAGGACGCCTCCATCCTGCAATACCGCGGTGAAGACGCGGTCCCTGCGGATGAACGGGATGCGAAATTCCAGAAGGCGCCCGAAGAAGGCTTCGTGGGCCTGCTGCTGGCGAAGAACGCCGTGGTCTCCCGCACCCATGCCCACCGCGTGGTGCTGCGATGGCCGGACCGCAAGGCCCGCCTGCGCGTGGACCACTGCCTGTCCAGCGAAGGCATGCACGTGAAGGTCGCAGAGAGCGGCGCCAAGGGGCAATGGGTGCCGAAGGCGCATTACTACCTTCCGCTGGGAGCGGACGTGACGCCAGACTGTCCAGCCTCGTGAAGCGGCTTTCGACCTGGCATCGAAAAGGAACGCTCCGAGTCGCACTTTGCCTTTGAACGCATCAGGGCTCAGCGCCATTGGCATGCTCGTCTGTGTGGCCGTCGGTTTGGGCGCGCTCTGGACGGCTTTGCCGAGCCCCCGTGCGCAGCCGCTACACGTGGACACTGAAGGCATTCAGCGGCATGAGGACAGTGGAGCAGCCGACACCCTGGGCTGCGAAACGCTGTCCCTCACGCCAAAAGACGTAGCCACCTATTTCTCGACCGCCCACGAAGTCTCTGCCGCGACATTCCATGCCGAATCGATCATCCTTCCGTGCAGCTTCTCCGGCACGCTCATGAAAGGCGGGGCGAAATACGCGTGGCGCATCCACGCAGCCGGAGCGGGTTACCTGACGGCCGAGGCCACCGGCCAGACGCAGCGGTTTCTCTGCCAGGCCGCGTGCGAAAAGGCGCTGCCTGCGTTGATGGGGCAGTAAAGCCGGAGTCGGGCCGGCCCTGACCGGCCCCAGCCCGCCCGCCTCAGTGCGCCTTGTCCCAGTTCGGCCCCACGCCGACTTCGGCCAGCAGCGGGACCTTCAGGTCCGCCACGCCCGCCATCAAGCGGGGGATCTCGCGGCGCACCCAGTCCACTTCGCTCTCGGGCAGCTCGAACACCAGTTCGTCGTGCACCTGCATGATCATGAGCACGCCCGGCTTTTCGGCGTCCAGCACGTCCTGCACGGCGACCATGGCCTTCTTGATGAGGTCGGCGGCGGTGCCCTGCATGGGCGCGTTGATGGCGGCGCGTTCAGCGCCGCTGCGCCGCGGGCCGTTGGGCGAGTTGATCTCGGGCAGGTACAGGCGCCGGCCGAACACCGTCTCCACATAGCCCTTGGTCTTGGCCAGCGCCTTGGTGTCGTCCATGTACTGCTTCACGCCGGGATAGCGCTGGAAATAGCGGTCGATGTAGGCCGCGGCGGCCTTGGTCTCGATGCCCAGGTTCTTGGCCAGGCCGAAGCTGCTCATGCCGTAGATGAGCCCGAAGTTGATGACCTTGGCGTAGCGCCGCTGCTCGCTGCTGACCTGGCCGACCTCGACGCCGAACACCTCGGCCGCCGTGGCGCGGTGCACGTCCAGCCCTTCGGTGAAGGCATGCAGCAGCGAGGCGTCGCCGCTCAGGTGGGCCATGATGCGCAGCTCGATCTGGCTGTAGTCGGCGCTGGCGATCACACGCCCGGGCGGCGCCACGAAGGCTTCGCGCACGCGCCGGCCTTCCGCCGTGCGGATGGGAATGTTCTGCAGGTTGGGGTCGTTGCTGGACAGGCGCCCCGTCACCGCCACGGCCTGAGCGTAGTGCGTGTGCACGCGGCCGGTCGAGGGATGGGCCAGTTGCGCCAGCTTGTCGGTGTAGGTGCCCTTGAGCTTGGACAGGCTGCGGTGCTCCAGCAGCTTGGCGGGCAGCGGGTAGTCCTCGGCCAGCTTTTCAAGCACCTCTTCGTCGGTGCTGCGCGCGCCGGTGGCGGTCTTCTTGACCACCGGCATGCCCAGCTTGTCGAAGAAGATCTCGCCCAGTTGCTTGGGGCTGCCCAGGTTGAAGGGCTGGCCCGCGATCTCGTAGGCCTCGGTCTCCAGTTGCAGGATGCGCTGGCCCAGCTCGTGGCTTTGCTGCGCGAGGATGGGCGCGTCCACCAGCACGCCGTTGCGCTCGATGCGGTAGAGCGCCTCGCTGCTGGCCATCTCCAGTTCGTAGATGCCGCGCAGCTTGTCGTCGGCCTGCAACTGGGGCCACAGCACGCGGTGCACGTCCAGTGTCTGGTCGGAGTCTTCGCACGAATACTCGGCCGCCAGTTCGATCGACACCTGGCTGAAAGGAATCTGCTTGGCGCCCTTGCCGCACAGGTCTTCGTAGTGGATGCCGCTGCGCCCCAGGTGCCGCTCCGCCAGGCTGCCCAGGCCGTGCGGCCGGTGCACTTCGAGCACGTAGCTCTGCAGCATGGTGTCGTGGGCGTAGCCCTGCACTTCGATGCCGTGGTTGGCCAGCACATGGCGGTCGTATTTGACGTGCTGGCCGAGCTTCTTGCGCGTGCCGTCCTCCAGCCAGGGCTTGAGCCGCGCCAGCACTTCGTCGCGGGGCAGTTGCGCCGGGGCGTCGGGGTAGTCGTGCATGAGCGGCACGTAGGCGGCCGTGCCGGCCTCCACGCTCCAGCTGATGCCGACGATCTCGGCGCGCATCTCGTCGAGCGAGGTGGTCTCCGTGTCGATCGCCACCAGTTCGGCGGCCTGCAGGCGGCCGAACCAGGCATCGAACGCCTCCCAGGTGAGCACGGTGTCGTACTGCAGGTTGCTCACCTTGGCCGCGGCCACTTCGGCGGGCTCGTCGAACAGGCCGGGCGTGGGGTCCATGGCGGCGCCACGTCCTCTGGACGCCTTGGCGGCCCCCTCCTCCAGCAGTTCGGGGGCGGTTTCCTGGATGTCGATGGCCCGGGCCAGGCCCTTGAATCCGTACTGTTCGTAGAAGGCCTTGAGGGCCGCGGCGTCCTGCGCGCCGGTGGTCAGCGCGTCCAGCGACGGCAGGCCGGCCACATGCCCTTCCAGGTCGCAGTCGGTGCGGATGGTGACCAGCTGGCGCCCGGTGGGCAGCCAGTCGCGCGCGTTGCGCAGGTTCTCGCCCGCCACGCCCTTGATCTCGGTGGCGCGCTCCATCAGCGCATCGAGCGAGCCGTATTCCATGAGCCACTTGGCGGCCGTCTTCGGGCCCACCTTGGGCACGCCGGGCACGTTGTCCACGGTGTCGCCCACCAGGGTCTGGTAGTCCACCATCAGGTGCGGTGGCACGCCGAACTCGGCCGTCACGCCGGCGATGTCGCGCTTCTTGCCGCTCATGGTGTCGATGATGGTGATGTGCGCATCCACCAGTTGGCTCATGTCCTTGTCGCCGCTGGAAACGATCACCTCCACGCCCTGCCGCGCCGCGGTGACGGCGAGCGTGCCGATCACGTCGTCGGCCTCCACGCCCGGCACGTCGAGCACGGCCCAGCCCAGCAGGCGCACGACCTCGTGGATCGCCGGGATCTGGCTGCGCAGGTCGTCGGGCATGGGCGCGCGCTGCGCCTTGTATTCGGGGTAGATGTCGTCGCGGAAGGTCTTGCCCGAGGCGTCGAACACGCAGGCCGCATAGTCGGCGCGCACTTCGCGGCGCAGGGCCTGCATCATGTTGACCATGCCGCGGATGGCGCCCGTGGCCGGGCTGGCGGGGTCGCCCGGCACGGCCCGCAGGTCGGGCATGGCATGGTAGGCGCGGTACAGATAGCTGGAGCCGTCCACCAGCACCAGGGTCTTGGGTTTGCTCATAGCCGCAGATTGTGCCCCGCGCTGCGCGCCACCCAGGTGCTGCGCTCTACAATCCGCCCCATGCGCGCTGCCCACACCCTCCTCCTGCTGGCCCTCATCGCCGGCCCCGCCCTGGCCCAGACCCCCGATCAAAACGCGGCCCAGCGCACGACTGATCAGCGAGAGCAGCTACCAAATCAGGAGCAATCGGCAGGCCGTCAGAACCAGCGCGTCGAGCGCATCCAGGTCGAAGACGAAGGCAGCCGCGTGAACGAGCTGCGGGTGGGCGGCCAGACGCAGAGCATCACCGTGCAGCCCAAGACCGGCAGCATGCCCGAATACGAAGTGCAGCCCGGCGAAGGCGCCCGCACCCGCCCACGCAACGGCGCCGAAACCAACACCGCCCCGCGCGTGTGGAACGTGATGAAGTTCTGAGCCCCTGGCCGCCCGCCACGGCGCGGCCACCGGGCGATCGGGCGCGCGGCGGCTTCGGCTGCCTTCCCTGCGTTCGCACTTCCGTGTCTTTTTCCTCTCCCCTCCCTTTTCCTTTTCTTCGTTTGCGCTGAGCGATGGCCGTCTTCACCGAAGTCTCCAAGAAAGAGGCGCGCGACCTGCTGCGCCGTTTGCAACTGGGCACGCTGGTATCGCTGCGCGGGATCGAGGGCGGGATCGAGAACACCAACTACTTTCTCACCAGCGACCAGGGCGAGTACGTGCTCACGCTGTTCGAGCGGCTCACCGCCGAGCAGTTGCCGTTCTACCTGCACCTGATGAAGCACCTGGCGCACGCCGGCATTCCCGTGCCCGACCCGCGGGCCGACAAGCACGGCGACATCCTGCACAGCGTCGCCGGCAAGCCGGCCGCGGTGGTGAGCAAGCTGCGCGGCAAGAGCCAGCTGGCGCCCGAAGCCTCGCACTGCGCCGCCGTGGGCGCCACGCTGGCGCGCATGCATCGGGCCGGGCACGGCTACGAACGCCGCCAGCCCAATCTGCGCGGGCTGACCTGGTGGAACGAGACCGTTCCCGCCGTGCTGCCCCACGTGGGCGAGGAACAGGCCGCGCTGCTGCGCTCCGAACTGGCCTACCAGAACCACGTGGCGGCCTCCGCCGGCTATGCCGCACTGCCCCGCGGGCCGGTGCATGCCGACCTGTTCCGCGACAACGTGATGTTCGACGGCGAAGAGCTGACTGGCTTCTTCGACTTCTACTTCGCGGGCGTGGACACCTTCCTGTTCGATCTGGCCGTGTGCCTGAACGACTGGTGCATCGACCTGCCCACGGGCGCGCACGACGACGCGCGGGCCCGCGCGATGCTGGACGCCTACCAAGGCGTGCGCCCGCTGACCGCCGACGAGCGCACCCTGCTGCCCGCCATGCTGCGCTCCGGCGCGCTGCGTTTCTGGATCTCGCGGCTGTGGGATTTCTACCTGCCGCGCGAGGCCTCGCTGCTGACGCCGCACGACCCCACGCACTTCGAGCGCGTGCTGCGCGAACGCCTGGCACACCCCGTGCATGCCTGAACGGACGCGGGCGGCCCGCCGCCGGCCGCATGTCCCTGGCCCGTGCACGGCTTGGGGCCCCTCCACCACAATCCACCCATGAAACTCCACATCGTTCCCGCCCGTGCCGGCCTTGACTGGGTCCGGCTCGGCATCCGCGTCTTCTGGCGCCAGCCGATGGCGCTGGCGGCCCTGTTCTTCATGACCATGGCCGCGATGTCGCTGGCCACCCTGCTGCCCCTGATCGGCCCGGCCGTCGCGCTGGCCCTGCTGCCCTCGGCCACGCTGGCCATGATGGTGGCCGCGGGCGAGGCCACGCAGGGGCGCTTTCCCACGCCGGCGCTGCTGCTGGTGGCGTTTCGCACCGGGCGCCAGCGGCTGCGCGACATGCTCATCCTGGGCGCCCTGTACGCCGTGGGCTTTCTGGCGGTGATGGCGATTTCGGCCCTCGTGGACGACGGGCAGTTCGCGCGCGTGTACCTGGGCGGCGAGCAGCTCACGCGCGAGGTGGCCGAGGCGGGGGATTTCCAGGCCGCCATGTGGCTGGCCCTGGCGCTGTACGTGCCGCTGTCGCTGCTGTTCTGGCATGCGCCGGGCCTGGTGCACTGGCACGGCGTGCCGCCCGTGAAGGCATTGTTCTTCAGCATGGTGGCGTGCCTGCGCAACTTCAGCGCCTTCACCGTTTATGGCCTGGTGTGGACGGGCGTGTTCCTGGGCGCGGGCATCGTGGTCAGCATCGGCGTCACGCTGCTGGCGCTCCTGGGCCTGGGCAGCGGCGTGGCGGGCGGCATCATGGTGGCGACGGCGCTCATGCTGGCGGCGATGTTCTTCACCTCGGTGGTGTTTTCGTTCCGCGACTGCTTCGAGCCACCGGAGCGGCGCCTGGTCCCGCCTCCGTCCGAGGCCGCCGCCGAGCCGCCCGGCCCACTCTGACGCGCATGCCCTTCGGGGCCAGGCCACGGGGCCAAAGCCCCCGGGCCACCGCCGACCGGACGAGCGCAGTCCGGTCCGGCCGACGGGCCCGCACCCGCCCGTCGATCGCTCCGATCCCCTGCATGGGGCCCGAGGCAGCGGTCGATGCGGCCGCACGCGTCACGCGGCTGTCACCATTCCTTCAAATCGCTGTCACGGGCGATTCCTAGCATCCGGGCAGTGGAAGCGGCATTGCGTCGTTTCCGCGTTTGGCTCGCCGGCCTGCCGCTCCCCACGGCCGTTGCCGGCGGCGTATCGCACCCCTCTCCTTTCCGGAACAAAACGATGTCCCACACCCCGATGCCCACCCGCCGCAAGGCCCTGCAATTCCTCGCCGGCGTGCCAATGCTGCCGCTGGGCGCCAGCGCCTCCGCATCCTTCCTGACCGCCTGCGGCGGCGGCAGCGATGGCGCCACGTTCGCATCGGCCAGCTTCAGCTCGATGGCCGCGCCCACGCTGTCCAACCCGGCTGCCATGGCGACCACGTCCGTGGGCTCCACGATGAGCGTGAAGTTCAGCGACAACTCGGTGCAGAACTACCAGCTGGCCTACCAGCCCTTCTTCGTGACGGGCGACATGGTGTCCGATGGCAAGGGCGGCAAGATCCTGGCGGGCGGCTATGTGGACATCAACAACAAGGCCATCACCGACACCACCGTGGCCGGCAAGGAACGCCAGTTCTTCTCCGACTCGCCGGACGGCACCTCGCTGCTGACCGTGGCCAATGCCAAGGTGGACGGCGTGAAGGGCAACCCCGTGTTCGCCGTGGTGCAGTTCGAATACACCACCTGGGCGCAGGACGGCAAGACCGACATGTACGGCAAGCTGCCCTCCCCCATCGCCGTGCTGAGCCTGGACCAGGACCCCGCCACGGGCAAGCTGTCGCTGGTCAAGTACCACAACGTGGACACCTCCAAGGTGCACGGCCTGTGGATCACCTGCGGCGCGAGCCTGTCGCCCTGGGGTACCCACCTGTCCAGCGAAGAGTACGAGCCGGACGCCTTCACCATCGCCTCCAACGCGCAGTTCAAGGCCTACAGCAAGAACCTGTACGGCAGCGAGACGGCGGCCAACCCCTACCACTACGGTCACATGCCCGAAGTGACGGTGAACGCCGACGGCACGGCCAGCATCAAGAAGCACTTCTGCATGGGCCGCATCTCGCACGAGCTGGTGCAGGTCATGCCCGACCAGCGCACCGCGCTCATGGGTGACGACGCCACCAACAGCGCCTACTTCGTCTTCGTGGCCGACAAGGAAAAGGACCTGTCCTCCGGCACGCTGTACGCCGCCAAGGTCGGCGCGGGCTTCTCCATCGACCCCGCTGCCACCACGGCCGCGCCGCTCACCTGGATCAAGCTGGGCTCCGCCACCAGCGCCGAGATCGAGGCCCTGGCCGGCAAGCTCAAGCCCACGGACATCATGACCGTGGCCAGCGCCGACCCCAAGGACACGACCTTCACCAAGATCGTCGCCAACGGCAAGACCGAGTGGATCAAGCTGAACGCCGGCATGGAAAAGGCCGCCGCCTTCCTGGAAACCCACCGCTACGCCGCCCTGCTGGGCGCCAGCCTGGGCTTCACCAAGATGGAAGGCACCACGGTCAACGCCAAGGACAAGATCGCCTACTCGGCACTGCAGAACATCCAGACCTCGATGGTGGCGGGCAACGCGGCCAACGTGCCGGGCAACGGCATCTCGGTGCCCAAGCAGCTCGTGGCCGGTGCCGTGATGGCGCTGAACCTGCGCGGCGGCCAGAAGGACACCACCGGCGCCGCGATCAACAGCGACTGGATGCCCGTGGACACCAAGGCCCTGCTGGCCGGCGAAGACATCACGGCCGACGCGCTCGGCAACACCGCCAACCCGAACAACATCGCCAACCCGGACAACCTCAAGTTCTCCGAAAAGCTGCGCACGCTGTTCATCGGCGAGGACAGCAGCCAGCACGTCAACAACTTCCTGTGGGCGTACAACGTGGACACCAAGCAGCTGTCGCGCCTGATGTCGGTGCCGGCGGGCGGCGAATCCACCGGCCTGCATGCGGTGGACGAGATCAACGGCTTCACCTACATCATGAGCAACTTCCAGCACGCCGGCGACTGGGGCAGCATCCACAGCAAGGTCAAGGACACGCTGGACCCGCTGGTGCGCGCCAACTACAAGGACAAGTTCGGCTCGGCCGTGGGCTACCTGACGGGCACGCCGTCGCAGATGAAGCTGAGCTGAGCGCAGCCGCTCTCCCGGCATCGGAGCCGTGCCAGCGCGGCACGGCCGGTGCCCACCCAAAAGCGAGGCCCTGGCCTCGCTTTTTTTCATGGGATTGGCACACGGCAGCACCCATGGCGCACCGCCACAGAATATTGGAGCAAAAACCGGCTCCAGCACATATTCTTCTAGGGCATGCAGCTACAAAAATAATAGCAAATAGCATCTCCCATGGAGACCCGCTCTTTCCGGCCGCTCCGCGCATGGCGGTACGGGGCGAAGGGTTGTCTTCAAATGATAATAAATCGCATTCTTATAATGCCCGCTCACTCAGGCGCACCCCGGGCGCCGTGCTGCCGACCGGCGGCCGGATGCCCCCACCTTGCCGCCTGTTCCCGCTGCCGCTTCCACCGGCCGCTGCCCCCGGCCCGAGCCCCAG
>NZ_BAAJYS010000097.1:0-12874 GCF_057543315.1 Acidovorax sp. KPB24-07 | reverse complement strand
CTCACCGCCCTGGCCGACGAGGCCGACGACGAGCGCCAGCGCCACCTCGTGGCCACCCTGCGCGCCGAGGTGAACGCCGGCTCCACCTTCGCCCGCGCCCTGGGCGCCCACCCGCGCGAGTTCTCGGCCATCTACTGCGCCGTGATCGGCGCCGGCGAGCACAGCGGCAACCTCGGCCTGGTGCTGGAGCGCCTGGCGGACGACCTGGAGGACCGGCAGGCGCTCAAGGCCAAGCTGATCGGCGCGGCGCTGTACCCCGCCATCGTCACCCTGGTGGCCATCGTCATCGTGCTGTTCCTGGTGGGCTATGTCGTGCCCAGGTGGCGGCCGTGTTCGCCGGCACCAAGCGCGCCCTGCCCTTTCTGACCGTGGCCATGCTCGCCATCAGCGACGCGGTGCGCCACTACGGCTGGGCAGCGCTGATCGCTATTATTTTCATAGCATTCGGGGCAAGGTATGCCCTAGCGCAGCCGCGTTTTCGCGAAAAATTCGATGCCGTTTGGCTGACCCTGCCGCTGGTGGGCAAGCTCGCGCGCGGCTACAACGCGGCGCGCTTCGCCGGCACGCTGGCCATGCTGGCGGGCGCTGGCGTGCCCATCCTGCGGGCGCTGCAGGCCGCCGCCGAGACGCTGAACAACCGCGCCATGCGCGCCGACGCGCTCGACGCGCTGGTGCTGGTGCGCGAGGGCGCACCGCTGGCCTCGGCCATGGCGCAGAAAAAAACGCTTTCCCGGCCTGGTCGCCATGTTCGCGCGCCTGGGCGAGCAGACCGGCCAGTTGCCCGTGATGCTGCAGCGCGCGGCCACGCAGCTGTCCACCGAGGTGCAGCGCCGGGCGCTGCAGCTGGCCACCATCCTGGAGCCCCTGCTCATCGTCGCCATGGGGCTCATCGTCATGCTGATCGTGCTGGCCGTGCTCATGCCCATCATCCAGCTCAACCAGTTCGTCAAATAAATGACCGGCCTGCCTTCCCGCCGCCGCCGGAGCCCTCCATGGCCATGACCCTGGACGACAAGCTCGTCGTCGCCATCTCCTCGCGCGCGCTGTTCGATTTCGAGGAGGAAAACCGCCTGTTCGATCCGCTGCAGCCGCAGACCTACATGCAGCTGCAGCTCGACCGGCTGGACACGCCCGCGCGCCCCGGCGTGGCGTTCTCGCTGGTCAAGAAGCTGCTGGCCTTCAACGAGCCCGGCCACCAGCGCGTGGAGGTGGTGGTGCTGTCGCGCAACGACCCGGTGAGCGGCATGCGCATCTTCCGTTCGGCCAGCGCCGCGCATGTCCCGCTGGAGCGCGGCGTGTTCACGCAGGGGCGCGACCCGTTCCGCTACCTGCGGCCGCTGGGCGCGCACCTGTTCCTGTCCGCCAACGAGGCCGACGTGCGCCAGGCCCTGCAGCTGGGCTACCCGGCCGCGCGCGTGCTGACTGAATCGGTGCAGGCCAGCCACGCCAATCCGCACGAGGTGCGCATCGCCTTCGACGGCGACGCCGTGCTGTTCTCCGACGAGGCCGAGCGCGTGTACCAGGCGCAGGGGCTGGCCGCCTTTCAGCGCCACGAGACCGACAAGGCCGCGCAGCCGCTGCCCGACGGCCCCTTCAAGCCGCTGCTGGCCGCGCTGCACCGACTTCAGCAAGCGGCGGGCAGTTCGTCGGGCATGCGCCTGCGCACGGCCCTGGTCACCGCCCGCAGCGCGCCAGCGCACGAACGCGCCATCCAGACGCTCATGAACTGGAACATCGCCGTGGACGAGGCCATGTTCCTGGGTGGGCTGGACAAGGGCGGGTTCCTGCGCGAGTTCGAGCCTGATTTCTTCTTCGACGACCAGACCGGCCACGTCACGTCGGCGGCGCGGCACGTGCCCTCGGGCCACGTGAACAGCGGCATCTCCAACCCCGGTTGAAGGCGGTGGGCGCAGCCACCCCGCCATCGAAAGGCAAAGAAGCGCAAACCTTTGCAACCGCCGGTGAAACCCTGCCGCCCCCGATTGCAAAAACCCGCCGGCCCCACCATCTGTGACACCATGCCCCGAATGAACACCCCTGCCGCTCCCCTGCCGTCCCGTGTCCATGCCGCCCGCGCCGCGGCGGCGCCGGTCCAGCCCGGTGCGGCCGCCCTGCGTGCCATCGCGCTGTTTTCCCTGCTCGCCATCGGCCTGGCCTTCAGCGCCGTCGCCGCGACGCCCCCGGCCGCCACGCCCCAGGCCAAGGCGAGCGAGCCCCTGAGCAAGGGCGAAATCAAGGCGCAAAAGGAATTCAAGATGCTGGACTTCAATGGCGACGGCAAGCTGAGCCGCTCGGAAGTGGCGCTGTTCCCACGCCTGGCCAACGCGTTCGACGACGCCGATACCAACCACGACGGTTTCGTGTCGTACGAGGAAGTGCGGGCGTTCGCCGCCAAGTACCGGGCCGAACGCGACCGCGCCCGGGCCGAGGAAGCGAAAACCCCGGCCAGCGCGGCAGGCGGTGCGGCCAGCGCGGCCAAGCCCTAGCCGCCGCTCGCTACCGCCACCGCCACCGGACTCGTCGTTTTATAGCCAAAACGGCCTCCAGCACAATCAGTACTAGGGCATTCTGCTATTGATTTAAGAGCAAATCGCCTTACAGCCCGCCCGTTCGCTTGACCTTGGGGTCGGCATAGGTGAGGGGCTCGTCCTTGGCCTCCTGGGCCAGGCGCTCCTGCAGCGGGGTCTTGTTGAGCTCCTGCGCCATCTCGACGGCGCTGCCGCTGGCGCGCCACATCGACTGGATGAACTCGAGCAGCTGCTTGTAGATGGGCTCCGGCGGCGGCTCCTGTTTCTCTTCGACCGTGTCCTTCTTCTTGACCTCGGTCCAGTCGCGGTTGCGCGTGTCCGGGTCGGACGGCTTGTCCGGCTCTCGCACGATGGCGCCCTCGCCCAGCCGGTCCATTGACTCGACGGGGTTGGCCGCATGGATGGGCCGGACAGGAACCGCGCCGGAGGCCCCCGTGGAATACAAATCGGCGCCCTGGGGACGCCAGCTCGGCGATCGGTCAACAGGTGGCATTTGCATGGCGGGGTCCGTTCGTGAAAGTGGAGCGGCAAGGGGAATTCATCCCTCGTCGTATTTCATAACGGCAAAAAGAAAGGGAAATTAAGGCCTTTTTAAAGGATCAAGGCAAAAATCAGGGTTTACCCCTATCCCTTGGCCACGCCTGTGCCCCGCCACGCCGCAAGGCAGGGTAGTAGCAACCGCCGCCGGCTCATGCCCGGCGCGGCCGGGGTGCTATAGAAAACGCTCCAGCAGCCGGCGCGAGGATTTGTCCAGCGCCGCCACATCGGGCACGCGGAACTGCACGCCGTCGGCCGAGGCGATCAGCAAGGTGGTGCGCCCGCCCAGCCGGCGGATGTCCTCCTCGGCCTTGAGCACCAGCTGCGCGGGGCCGCGGTCCGTCTCCACCACCCAGGTGCTGGGGGTGGAAAACCCCGAGACACTGACCAGCCTCTGCAGGATCGGCACGAATTCGCGGGCGTGAAGGTCTTCCTCGACCAGCGCCCGGGCGGCGGCAGGCAGGTGGTCCAGGTGCTCGATCCACTGCAGTTCATGGCCGTCCGCCCCGACCAGGGAGATGCCCTCGGCCGGCGCGGCGATGGGAAAAGCCCTCACCGGCACCACTTCGGCGTGCTCTGCGCCGCCGGCCTGGGTGAGCACCAAGCGGCCGTGGGCGTTGCGCTGCAGGCGGATGCCGGCCACGGCCGAAGCGGTGGCAGGGACGGCGGCCGCGGTGGACGCGGTTGCGGAAAAAGGAGAAGGCGAAGCAGTCATGGGCGTGCGCTCTCTTTCAAGGATCAGGAGTTGCCCGCGGGATGGGCGGGATGCAGCAACGCGCTGTCGATGACGAGGCCCGACGCCTCGGCGTCCTCCTCGGCCCGGCGGGCCTGGGCTTCGTAGAGGCGCCAGTAGGCGCCCTGCTTTTCCATCAGGGCGTCGTGCGGGCCGACCTCGACCACCTCGCCCCGGTCCATGACCACCAGGCGGTCGGCCTTGCGCAGCGTGGACAGGCGGTGGGCGATGGCGATGGTGGTGCGACCCTGCACCAGGTTATCGAGCGCCTTCTGGATTTCCTTCTCGGTCTCGGTGTCCACGGCCGAGGTGGCCTCGTCCAGGATCAGGATGCGCGGGTCGATCAGCAGCGCGCGAGCGATGCTGATGCGCTGGCGCTCCCCGCCCGACAGGCCCTGGCCGCGCTCGCCCACCAGCGAGTCGTAGCCCTGGGGCAGGCGCAGGATGAATTCGTGCGCGTGGGCGGCGCGCGCGGCCGCCACGATCTCGGCGCGCGTGGCCTCGGGCTTGCCGTAGGCGATGTTCTCGGCGATGGTGCCGAAGAACAGGAACGGCTCCTGCAGCACCAGCCCGATGTGCCGGCGGTAGTCGGCCACGCGCAGCCGGCGCACATCCACGCCATCGACCTGGATCGAGCCCTCGGTCACGTCGTAGAAGCGGCTGATCAGGTTGACCAGCGTGCTCTTGCCCGAACCGCTGTGGCCCACCAGGCCGATCATCTCGCCCGGCCGGATATCCAGGTTCAGCCCCTTGATGACCGAGCGGCTGCCATAGCGAAAGCCCACGTTGCGCATCGCGATGGCGCCCTCGACGCGCTCCATGGTCACCGGCTGCACCGGATCGGGCACGTTGCTCACGTGGTCCAGGATGTCGAAGATGCGCTTGGCGCCGGCCGCGGCCTTCTGCGTGACCGAGACGATGCGGCTCATGGAGTCGAGCCGGGTATAGAAGCGCCCGATGTAGGCGATGAACGCCGCCAGCACCCCGACGGTGATCTGGTTGTGCGCCACCAGCCAGATGCCGAAGCCCCAGACGATGAGCAGGCCGATCTCGGTCATCAGCGAGACCGTGGGCGTGAACAGCGACCAGGTCTTGTTGAGCCGGTCGTTCACCTCCAGGTTGTGCTGGTTGGCATCTCGAAAGCGCTGCGCCTCGCGCTTTTCCTGCGCGAAGGCCTTCACCACGCGGATGCCGGGAATGGTGTCGGCCAGCACGTTGGTGACCTCGGACCACACGCGGTCGATCTTCTCGAAACCGGTGCGCAGGCGGTCGCGCACGTTGTGGATCAGCCAGGCGATGAACGGCAGCGGCACCAGCGTGACCAGCGCCAGCCAGGGGTTGATCGAAAACAGGATGGCCGCCGTCATCAGGATCATGAGCACGTCGGTCATGAAGTCGAGGGCGTGCAGCGACAGGAAGACGTTGATGCGGTCCGTCTCCGAGCCGATGCGCGCCATCAGGTCGCCGGTGCGCTTGCCGCCGAAATAGTCGAGCGACAGGCGCAGCAGGTGCTCGTAGGTGGTGGTGCGCAGGTCCGCGCCGATGCGCTCGGACACCAGCGCCAGGATGTAGGTGCGCGCCCAGCCCAGCCCCCAGGCCAGCAGCGCCGACAGCAGCAGGCCGCCCAGGTACAGCCCCACGAGGTGCACCGGAATCTGCTGGCCGTTCTGGTAGGGGATGAGGATGTCATCCATCAGGGGAATCGTGAGGTACGGCGGCACCAGGGTGGCCGCAGTGGAGGCGAGCGTGAGCCCGAAGCCCGTCGCCAGTTGCTTGCGGTACGGCCGGGCGAAGCGCCACAGGCGCAGCAGCACCCAGGTGGAGGTCTGCGGGGCCGGCGCGCGGGCGCAGGCAGGGCACTCCTCGGTGTCGGGCGGCAGCGCGGTGTGGCAGACCTCGCAGCGGGCCTCGTCCGCGGGCTCGGACTCGACCTTGGCATCGTGCGGCATGCCCAGCGCGGCCAGGCGCTGGTCGAACTTCTGCAGCATGCGCAGGGCCTGGGGGTGCGCGCCGAGGGTGAAGCGCCACAGCGCCAGGCGGCGCTCGGTGTCGTGCAGTTCCAGGGCCCCCACACCGCCATGGTCGGACAGGCGCAAGGCCATGCCGGCGGCCAGCGGCCACTCCTGCACGGCACCGCCATCGGTGCGCGACAGCAGGCGCTGGGAGGTCAGCACCAGCAGGCCGGGCGCGAAGCGCAGGGCCGGGCTCAGGTCAACCTGCAGCGCGGCCAGCACGTTTTCGTGGGGGGCGAGCCTGGCTCGCCATTCGGCCCCGTCGGGGCCATTCAAGACACTCGAGGCGTCCACAGGATGTTGATGTTGCATTTTGGTTGGTTTTTCCGCCCTGGACGGCCCGAGAAGCCAGCCCGTGCTCTGGTCCCCATTCTCCCCGATGCTCCACAGGCCGCTTTGGCATCTGCATGTAACGCCTTCCCCACGGGCCACGCTGACATCCTTTAGGCCACCCCCGAGTGGGCGCACAATTGACCGACACTCCTTCCGCAAATCGGTCCGCTTCGGGCCGCAGTTTCCTTTACGCTGCACTCCATGGCGACATTCAATGACATCCAACTGCTGCGCATCAACTACCTGCGCGGTCCCAACATCTGGACCTACCGTCCGGTGCTCGAAGTATGGCTGGATCTCGGCGCGCTCGAAGACCACCCGTCCAACGCCCTGCCGGGATTCAACGAGCGCCTGACCACCTGGCTGCCGGCGCTCATCGAGCACCACTGCGGCGTGGGCGAGCGCGGCGGCTTCCTGCAGCGGCTGGAGGGCGGCACCTGGTGCGGCCACGTGCTGGAGCACATCGTGATCGAGCTGCTCAACCTGTCAGGCATGCCCACGGGCTTCGGGCAGACGCGCAGCACCTCGCAGCGCGGCGTGTACCGCATGGTGTTCCGGGCGCGCGACGAGCGCGTGGCGCGCGTGGCGCTCGAGCAGGGCCACCAGCTCATCATGGCGGCCATCAATGACACCCCGTTCGACGTGCAGGCCGCCGTGGCGCGCGTGCGCACCGAGGTGGACGACCAGTACCTCGGCCCCAGCACCGCGTGCATCGTCACCGCCGCGACCGACCGCGGCATTCCGCACATCCGGCTGAACGACGGCAACCTGGTGCAACTGGGCTACGGCGCCTCGCAGCGCCGCATCTGGACGGCCGAGAGCGAGTTCACCAGCGCCATCGCCGAAGGCATCGCCAGCGACAAGGACCTGACCAAGAGCCTGCTCAAATCGTGCGGCGTGCCCGTGCCCGAGGGCCAGGTCGTCAACAGCCCCGAAGAGGCCTGGGAAGCCGCGCAGGACATCGGCCTGCCGGTGGTCGTCAAGCCCTCGGACGGCAACCATGGCCGTGGCGTGACGCTGGACCTGCGCAAGCAGGCCGACATCGAGGCGGCCTACCACGTGGCCTACCCCGAGGGCAGCGACGTGATGGTCGAGCGCTTCATCCCCGGCGACGAGCACCGGGTGCTCGTGGTGGGCGGCAAGGTCGTGGCCGCCGCGCGCGGCGAGGTGGTGAGCATCACCGGCAACGGCCGATCCACCGTGCAGGAGCTGATCGACACGCAGCTCAACTCCGACCCGCGCCGCGGCTACGAAGAGGAATACCCGCTCGAGCTGATCCAGGTGGACACCAACGTGGCCGTGCAGCTCGAACTCAAGCGCCAGGACCTCAGCGCCACGGCCGTGCCCGAGGCCGGCCGCGAAGTCGTGGTGCAGCGCAACGGCAACGTGGCCGTGGACTGCACCGACGAAGTGCACCCCGAGGTGGCCTACATCGCCGCACTGGCGGCCAAGGTGGTGGGCCTGGACATCGCCGGCATCGACCTCGTGGCGCGCGACATCGGCCGCCCGCTGCAGGAGCAGAGCGGCGCGATCGTCGAGGTGAACGCCGGCCCCGGCCTGCTCATGCACCTGAAGCCCGCCATCGGCGCGCCGCGCCCGGTGGGCCAGGCGATTGCCGAGCACCTGTTCCCGGCTGAGGAAAACGCCGACGGCACGATCGGCCGCATTCCGCTGGTCGGCGTGGCCGGCACGCGCGGCACCAGCACCATCGCCCGCGTGGTGGGCTGGCTCATGCACCTGGGCGGGCGCCACACGGGCCTGGCCTGCCGCGAGGGTCTGTTCCTGGACCGCCGCTGCGTGGACACCACCGACAGCGCCCACTGGGAAGCCGCGCACCGCCTGCTGATGAACCAGATGGTGCAGGCCGCCGTGATCGAGAACGACGCCCGCACCATCCTGCGCGACGGCCTGGCCTACGACCGCTGCCAGGTGGGCGTGGTGACCGACATGGACGGCAAGGACGGGCTGGCCGAGTTCGACGTGTTCGAGCAGGACCAGATGTTCAAGGTGCTGCGCACGCAGATCGACGTGGTGCTGCCCGGCGGCGCCGCCGTGCTGAACGCCGCCGAGCCCCAGGTGCTGGAGCTGGCCCCGCTGTCGGACGGCGCCGTGGTGCTGTACGCCCAGGACGGCACGCTGCCCGCGATCGCGGAGCACCGCGCGCAGGACAACGGCCGCGCCGTCTTCGTGAAGGCAGGCCGGGTGGTGCTGGCCACCGGCTCGGCCGAGCATGTGCTCGGCGCACTGGCCGACCTGACGTTCGGCCGCAATGCCGTGCAGACCGAGCCCGACACCCTGCTGGCCATCGTGGCAACGGCCTGGGCGCTGGACATCGCGCCGGACCTGATCGGCGCGGGCATCAAGACGTTCGAGCCCGAGCTGCCCTGCGCCGCACCGGCCCGCTAGACCCCTTTCAACGACCGCATGGACTCGAGCCGGCGCCCGCGCCGGCAACCCCAAGAAAGAGACGCTTTTCCATGGACGTATCCCGCACCCGGGCCCTGCGCGGCCCCAACCTCTGGAGCCGCCACACCGCCATCGAGGCCGTGGTGACCTGTGCCGAATCCGAACTCGCCATGCGCCAGATCGATGGCTTCGAATCCCGGCTGCGCGCGCTGTTTCCCGCCGTGGGCGTGCTGCACCCCGAAGGCAGCGATGCCGATGTCTCCCTGGCCCATGTCCTGGGCGGCGCGGCCCTGGCGCTGCAGGCGCAGGCCGGCTGCCCCGTCAGCTTCAGCCGCATCTCGGCCACCGTGGACCGCGGCGTGTACCAGGTCGTCGTCGAGTACAGCGAAGAGGCCGTGGGCCGGCAGGCCTTCGAGGATGCCCAGGCGCTGATCCAGGACGCGCTGCAAGGCGGCCACTTCGACGCCGAGGCCGCCGTGGCGCGCCTGCGCGAGCTGGACGAGGACGAACGGCTGGGCCCCAGCACCGGCTCCATCGTCGAGGCCGCCGCGGCACGCGGCATTCCGTGGCGCCGGCTGACATCGGGCAGCCTGGTCCAGTTCGGCTGGGGTTCCAAGCAGCGCCGCATCCAGGCCGCCGAGGTCGATTCGACCAGCGCCGTGGCCGAATCCATCGCGCAGGACAAGGACCTCACCAAGCGCCTGCTGCACGCCGCCGGCGTGCCCGTGCCGCTGGGCCGCCCGGTCGAGTCGGTGGACGATGCCTGGAAGGCCGCGCAGGAAGTCGGCCTGCCCGTGGTGGTCAAGCCCCAGGACGGCAACCAGGGCAAGGGCGTGACGGTGAACATCACCGAGCGCTCGCAGCTCGACGAGGCCTTCCGCGCCGCCGCCGAATACGGCACGGTGATGGTCGAGCGCTTCCTGCCGGGCCATGATTTCCGCCTCCTGGTGGTGGGCGACCAGTTGGTGGCCGCCGCGCGCCGCGAGCCGCCGCAGGTGCTGGGCGACGGCGAGCGCACCGTGCGCGAGCTGGTGCACCTGGTCAACCTCGATCCGCGCCGCGGCGAGGGCCACGCCACCTCGCTCACCAAGATCCGCCTGGACGACATCGCCGTGGCGCGGCTGGCCATGCAGGGCCTCACGCCCGACGCCGTGCCGGCCAAGGGCCAGCGCGTGATCCTGCGCAACAACGCCAACCTGTCCACCGGCGGTACCGCCACCGACGTGACGGACGACGTGCACCCCGAGGTGGCGGCCCGCGCCATCGCCGCGGCCCAGATGGTGGGCCTGCACATCTGCGGCGTGGACATGGTGGCCGAAAACGTGCTGCAGCCGCTGGAAGTGCAAGGCGGCGGCTTCGTCGAGGTGAACGCCGCGCCCGGCCTGCGCATGCACCTGGCGCCCAGCTACGGCAAGCCCCGCAACGTGGGCCAGGCCATGGTGGACAAGCTCTTCGCCAACGGGCAGGACGGGCGCATTCCCGTGGTGGCCGTGACCGGCACCAACGGCAAGACCACCACCGCGCGCCTGATCGCGCACCTGTTCTCGGCCCAGGGCCTGCGCGTGGGCATGACCAACACCGACGGCGTGTACGTGAACGGCCGCCAGATCGACAGCGGCGACTGCTCCGGCCCCAAGAGCGCGCGCAACGTGCTGCTGCACCCCGAGGTGGATGCGGCCGTGTTCGAGACCGCGCGCGGCGGCATCCTGCGCGAGGGCCTGGGCTTCGACCGCTGCCAGGTGGCCGTGGTGACCAACATCGGCGCCGGCGACCACCTGGGCCTGAACTACATCACCACGGTGGACGACCTGGCCGTGCTCAAGCGCGTGATCGTGCAGAACGTGGCGCCGGACGGCTACGCCGTGCTCAACGCGGCCGACCCCATCGTCGCGGCCATGGCCTCGTCCACGCCGGGCAAGGTGATCTACTTCGCCAGCGACCGACACCACCCGGTGATGGCCACGCACCGCGCGCAGGGCCACCGGTCGGTGTACATGGACGGCGAGTCCATCGTCGCGGCCGAAGGCTCGTGGCGCGAGACCATCCACCTGCGCGACGTGCCCATCACGCGCAACGGCAAGATCGGTTTCCAGGTCGAGAACGTCATGGCATCGGTGGCCGCCGCCTGGGGCGCGGGCCTGCCATGGCAGACCATCCGCCGCGGGCTCTCGGGCTTCGTGAACGACAGCGACAACGCCCCCGGCCGCTTCAACGTGATGGATTTCAAGGGCGCCACGGTGATCGCCGACTACGGACACAACCCGGACGCGATGCGCGCCCTGGTGGCCGCCGTCGATGCGCTGCCGGGCAACCGCCGCAGCGTGGTCATCAGCGGCGCGGGCGACCGGCGCGACGAGGACATCCGCGACCAGACGGTGATCCTGGGCGCGGCGTTCGACGACGTGATCCTCTACCAGGACGCGGCCCAGCGCGGCCGTGCCGACGGCGAGGTGATGGCGCTGCTGCGCGAGGGCCTGGCGGGCGCCTCGCGCACCAAGCACATCGAGGAGATCCGCGGCGAGTTCATCGCCATCGATTCGGCGCTGGACCGGCTGCAGCCGGGCGACCTGTGCCTCGTGCTGGTGGACCAGGTGGAAGAAGCCCTGGCGCACCTGGCCAAGCGCTGCGCGGAGGTGGCCGCATGACCGCCGCCCGCCGCCTCTCCAATGCCCTGCCCCGTGCCGCGCTGGCACTCGGGCTGGCCGCCGCCGCGCTGTGCGCCCAGGCCGAGACCATCGGCACCGTGGACACCGCGTTCAAGCTCCTGGGCCGCGACCACGACATCATCGTGGAAGCCTACGACGACCCGGCCGTGCAGGGCGTGACCTGCTACGTGTCGCGCGCCCGCACCGGCGGCATCAAGGGCTCGCTCGGGCTGGCCGAGGACAAGGCCGAGGCCTCCATCGCCTGCCGGCAGACCGGGCCCATCGCGTTCCCCAAGCCGCCACTCAAGCAGCAGGACGAGGTGTTCAGCGAACGCATCTCCATTTTGTTCAAGCGCCTGCGCATCGTGCGGATGGTGGACCCGGCCCGCAACACGCTGGTGTACCTGACATACTCCGACCGGCTCATCGAAGGCTCGCCGCAGAACGCGGTGACCGCCGTGCCGGTGGACCGCGCCACGCCGATTCCGCTCAAGAAGTGACCAACGGGGCACGGGCCAAGCGATTCGTGGCCGAATCGCCTCCACGCCCTAGTACTCATTGCCTCTTTTACTATTATTTATATAGCAAACAGCTGATCCGGATCACTGGCCGCCGGCGATCTGGCGCAGCGCCTGCTCGAACACCTCGGGCGGCTGGCCGCCCTGGATGAGGTGGCGGTCGTTGATGATGACCGCCGGCACCGAATGGATGCCGTGCTGCTGGTAGAACGCCTCGCGTTCGCGCACCGCGTCGGCGTATTCGCCCGAGGCCAGCACGGCCTGCGCCTGGTCCGCATCCAGGCCGGCGCCGGCTGCCGCGCGCACCAGCACGTCGTGGTCGCCCGGGCTCTGCCCATCGGTGAAGTAGGCCTTGAACAGTGCGTGCTTCAGGGCCGTCTGCGCAGCCTCGCCGCCCGCCTCGCCCGCCCAGTGCAGCAGGCGGTGCGCATCGAACGTGTTGTAGATGCGGCTGCGCTGCCCCATGTCGAACGTGAAGCCCAGCGCGGCGCCGCGTTCGGCGATGGCTTCGCGGTTGCGCTGCGACTGCTCGGGCGTGGCACCGTATTTTTCGGCCAGGTGCTCGGCGATGTCCTGGCCTTCCGGCGCCATCTGGGGATTGAGCTCGAACGGCTGGAAGTGCAGCTGCGCCGCCACCGTGCCGTCCAGCCGGTCCAGGGCCTGCTCCAGCGCGTGCAGCCCGATGGCGCACCAGGGGCAGGACACGTCGGAGACGAAATCGATCTTGAGGGGGACGGGGGTGGCAGGGGCCGGGGGGGTGGTCATGGCAACTCCATTGCAAAGGGTCGAACGCGTGATGCTAGGCCGCCTTCCATGACCGTGCACGCCTGTGGGCACTGCGCGGCGGCCTGCGAATGCGATCGCAAGAACCGGGGTGCGGGCCCGCCGCGCCGTGCGTAGATTCAAGGCCAGGCCCTTACCATTGAACGAGGAATCGACGCCATGGCTTCCCGCCCCCACTCCTGTCCCACCCCCCGCACCATTTGCACGGCGGCGCAGCGCGCCGCCGCCACGCTGGCCGATCCCCGGTGGGCCGCCGTCGCGGCACGGGACGCCCAGGCCGATGGCCGCTTCGTCTATTCGGTCCGCACCACCGGCGTGTATTGCCGGCCCTCGTGCGCCGCCCGGCCCGCCCGGCCGGAGAACGTGGACTTCCATGCCA
>NZ_BAAJYS010000096.1:0-12984 GCF_057543315.1 Acidovorax sp. KPB24-07 | reverse complement strand
CCCGCACAAGCCCCGGCCGCGGCGCCCAGCGCGCGCAGCCGCAAGGCGCGCAGCAACGGCCCCAAGAAGATGTTCGTGCTGGACACCAACGTGCTGCTGCACGACCCGACCAGCCTCTTCCGCTTCGAGGAACACGACATCTTCCTGCCGATGATCGTGCTCGAAGAGCTCGACGGCCACAAGAAAGGCATGACCGAGGTCGCCCGCAACGGACGCCAGGCCAGCCGCACGCTCGACGCCCTGGCTGCCGCGCAGGGCGCCGACATCGCGCGCGGGCTCAAGCTCGACTCCACCGGCCAGCGCGCGGCCGGCGGCTGCCTGTATTTCCAGACGGCGCCGCTCGACTACAGCCTGCCCACCAGCCTGCCCCAGGGCAAGGCCGACAACCAGATCCTGGGCGTCGTCGAGGCGCTGCGCAAGCTGCATGCCCCGCGCGAAGTCGTGCTGGTGTCCAAGGACATCAACATGCGCGTCAAGGCGCGCGCGCTCGGGCTGAACGCCGAGGACTACCAGAACGACAAGACGCTCGAGGACGGCGACCTGCTGTACTCCGGCCTGCTCGCACTGCCGGCCGACTTCTGGATCAAGACCGGCAAGAACGTGGAAAGCTGGCAGAGCGGCGTGCACACGTACTACCGCATCGGCGGGCCGATCGTGCCGCAGCTGATGATCAACCAGTTCGTGTACTTCGAGGCGCCCGGAGAGCCCAGCCTGTTCGCCCGCGTGACCGAGATCCGCGACCGCACGGCGGTGCTGCAGACGCTCAAGGACTACGGCTCGGCCAAGAACGCCATCTGGGGCGTGAACACCCGCAACCGCGAGCAGAACTTCGCCATGAACCTGCTCATGGACCCCGAAGTGGACTTCGTCACCCTCACCGGCACGGCCGGCACCGGCAAGACGCTGATGGCGTTGGCCGCGGGCCTCACGCAGGTGCTGGACGAGCGCCGCTACACCGAGATCATCATGACCCGCGCCACGGTGAGCGTGGGCGAGGACATCGGTTTCCTGCCCGGCACCGAAGAGGAAAAGATGGGCCCGTGGATGGGCGCGCTGGACGACAACCTGGAATTTTTGGCCAAGGGCGACGGCGGCAACGCCGGCGAATGGGGCCGCGCGGCCACCAACGAGCTGATCCGCAGCCGCATCAAGATCAAGAGCATGAACTTCATGCGCGGGCGCACGTTCCTCAACAAGTACGTGATCATCGACGAGGCGCAGAACCTCACGCCCAAGCAGATGAAAACGCTCATCACGCGGGCGGGCCCGGGCACCAAGATCATCTGCATGGGCAACCTGGCGCAGATCGACACGCCGTACCTGACCGAAGGCTCCTCCGGCCTGACCTACGCGGTGGACCGCTTCAAGGGCTGGCCGCACAGCGGCCACATCACCCTGGCGCGCGGCGAGCGCTCACGCCTGGCGGACTTCGCCAGCGAAGTGCTGTGAGCGGGAGCACCCGGTAATGGCCGTGGGATGGATGACCGCGCTGAAGCTGGTGCCCTGGGGCGACGTGATCGAGGCGACGCCCCAGATCCTGCAGGCCGCCCGGCGGCTGCTGGGCCAGACGCAGAAAGGGCCGGCAGCCACCGCCGCCGCGCCCCTGCCCAATGGCACGGAGGACGGCCTGGCCGCACTGCGCCAGCGGGTGCAGGCGCTGGAGGCCGAGCAGCAGGCGTCGGCCGCGCTGATCGGCTCGCTCGCCGAGCAGAACGCCCAGCTCGTGCGCGCGGTGGATGCGCTGCGGGTGCGCAGCCAGCGCCTGACGATCGCCGTGGCACTGACCGGCGTCGCCACCGTGGGGCTGCTGGCCTGGGCGCTGGGCGGCAGCTGACCGAGCCCGCACCGCATTCCGGACGTTTGCTATTTAATTGATAGCAATACGCCCTAGAAAGATATGTGCTGAAGGCCTTTTTGACCCCAGGCGCCTAGAAATCGTCGCCGGAGCCCATGGCGAGGTTTTCGAAGCGCGTCTGGTTCTTCTGGAAGAACAGCTTCACCGTGCCGGTGGGGCCGTTCCGTTGCTTGCCGATGATGACCTCGGCCACGTTCGGCTCCTTGCTGTCCTTGTTGTAGTAGTCGTCGCGGTAGATGAACATGATGATGTCGGCATCCTGCTCGATGGCGCCGGATTCGCGCAGGTCGGACATCATCGGCCGCTTGTCGGTGCGCTGCTCCACCGATCGGTTGAGCTGCGACAGCGCGATCACCGGGCACTGCAGTTCCTTGGCCAGCATCTTGAGGCCCCGGGAGATCTCGCCCAGTTCGGTGGCGCGGTTGTCCGAGCTGGACGAACCCGAGCCGCTCATGAGCTGCAGGTAGTCGACCACGATCAGCCCCAGCTTGCCGCACTGGCGCGCCAGCCGGCGCGCGTTGGCGCGCAGCTCGCTGGGCGTGAGGCCCGGCGTCTCGTCGATGTGCAGCGACACCGTGCGCAGGCGCTCGATGGCCTCGGTCAGCCGCGGCCATTCTTCGTCGGTCAGCTTGCCGGTGCGCAGGTTGCCCTGGTTCACGCGGCCGATGGAGCCCACGATCCGCACCGCCAGTTGCGCCGCGCCCATTTCCATCGAGAAGATGGCCACGGGCAGGCCTTCGTTGAGCGCCACGTGTTCGGCGATGTTCACGGCGAACGAGGTCTTGCCCATGGACGGCCGCGCCGCCAGCACCACCATGTCGCCCGCCTGCAGGCCCGATGTCATGCGGTCCAGGTCGGCGAAACCCGTGGGCACGCCCGTGACGTCCACGGGGTTGTCCGCCATTTCCTGGACGCGGTCCAGCAGGTCCACCACCAGCGTGTCCAGCGACTGGAAACCCTGCTTCATGCGCGAGCCTTCTTCGCCGATGGCGAAGATCTTCTGCTCGGCCTCGTCCAGGATGCGCTCGACCGGCTTGCCCTTGGGATTGAAGGCGTTGGTGGCGATCTCGTCGCTGGCCGTGACCAGCTTGCGCAGGATCGAACGCTCCCGCACGATCTCGGCATAGCGCCGGATGTTGCTCGCGCTCGGCACGTACTGCGCCAGGCTGTTGAGGTAGGCCAGCCCGCCGATCTCCTCCGCCTTGCCCAGCCCCTGCAGCCGCTCGTACACCGTGATCACGTCGGCGGGTTTGCTGGCGTTCACCATGGCGCCGATGGCCGAATAGATGAGCTGGTGCTCATGCCGGTAGAAATCGCCGTCCACCAGCAGGTCGCCCACCCGGTCCCAGGCCATGTTGTCGAGCAGCAGGCCGCCCAGCACGCTGGACTCGGCCTCCAGGGAATGCGGCGGCACGCGCAGCTGGGCGACTTCGCGGTCCGGCGCCGGAGCGAAATCCTCGTCGATGGAAAGGGACTCGAGGGTCATGGCAAAAGGTCCTCTCGCGGCGGGCGCGGTGGATTACCGTCAGGCAGATGGGAAGACTGGGATGACAAGTCTGTGGACAAGCTGTTCACAGGCGGTGGGTGACCGGTGCATGGAACAGCAGGCCAGAAACGCGAAAGCCGCCCGAGGGCGGCTTCGCGGTCGATGCCAGAGGCAGCGCTTTTTCGTTAGGCGGTTTCGCCGTAGACCGACACGGTCACGTCCACCACCACGTCGGTGTGCAGGGCCACGCTCACCGTGTTGTCGCCGACGACCTTGATCGGGCCGTTGGGCAGGCGGATCTGCGACTTCACGACCTTGTAGCCTTGCTTGTTCAGCTCTTCGGCGATGTCGTGGTTGGTCACGGAACCGAACAGGCGGCCGTCCACGCCCGCCTTTTGCGTCAGCTTGATGGTCGTTCCACCGAGCTTTTCGCCTTGGGCCTGGGACTCGGCCAGCTTCGCAGCAGCGGCCTTTTCGAGTTCGGCGCGCTTGGCTTCGAATTCAGCCTTGGCGGATTCGGTGGCGCGGCGTGCGCGGCCCGAAGGAATCAGGAAGTTGCGGGCATAGCCGTCTTTGACCTTGACGATTTCGCCGAGGTTGCCGAGGTTCACAACCTTGTCGAGCAGGATGATTTGCATGACTGTTGCTCCTTAGATCTTGTGCTGGTCGCTGTAAGGCACCAGGGCCAGGAAGCGCGCGCGCTTGATGGCGGTGTTCAGCTGACGCTGGTAGATGGCGCGCGTGCCGGTCAGGCGTGCGGGGATGATCTTGCCGTTTTCGGCGATGAAGTCACGCAGCGTGTCGACATCCTTGTAGTCGATCTCTTCGACGCCAGCGACGGTGAAGCGGCAAAAGCGCTTGCGCTTGAACAGCAGCGACTGGGTGTTGCGCTTCGGGCGCTTGTCTTTGTTGAACTTCTTGAACGTGGCCATTTTCGGACCTCTTGAAAATTAATCTTGTTGAATATCCTGGATGTGGAACACCAGCCCCTTGCCGTTGCGCGACGTCGCCAGAAACCCCCGGAAGATCCAGAGGCTGCCGAGCGCCTGTCTTGCCAGCCGCTCTGCGAGCGTGCCGAAGGCAATGGCCTTCACGACCGCCTTGACCTCGCGCTGTGCACCGGCTTCCTGCTGCTGAGACCCGTGTTCGAGCTTCAGATCCAGGGCCGGCAGGCCAGCGGGCGTGTAGCGCAGGGCCTGAGCCTCGGCGATACAGGCGGTGAGGACAACGTGGTTTTCCACTCCTCCAGTCGATGGATCAGCGCTCGCCCGACGCGGCGAACTCGGCCTGGCTGGCCTTGCGGGCTTCTTCGCGCTCGACGGTCTTCATCATGGAGGAAGGGCCCGTGTCGGCCTTCTTCTTTTGAACCGTCAGGTGGCGCAGCACGGCGTCGTTGAACTTGAAGGCATGCTCCAGTTCCGCCATCACGGCCTGGTCGGCTTCGATGTTCACGCACAGGTAGTGGGCCTTGGCGAGCTTGTTGATCAGGTACGCCAGTTGACGGCGGCCCCAGTCTTCCACGCGGTGCACCTTGCCGCCGCCGGCGACGATCATGCCCTTGTAGCGCTCCAGCATGGCTGGAACTTGTTCGCTTTGATCCGGATGGATCAACAAAATGATTTCGTAGTGACGCATGCAAACTCCTTGTGGATGAAACCACCCGCTGCGTCTAGAAGCGGTGTGGCAAGGCAAAGCCGGCGATTATAGCCCCAAGGCCGGTCGCTTGTACACTCACGCCGGCCGAGACCGACGCCAGCCCGACGCATCTGCGTGCAAACGTCGCCTTTTCGCTTGAAATCCGCCGGGTGGCACCCATTTGCCGCGCGTACCGTTCACTTTCAGAAGAAATCGACATGTCCGATCAAAACAATCCAGCCACCGCCTCTCATGGGGACGCCTCCCCCTCTCCTGAAGAAGTCGAAGCCGCGATGGCGGCACATGCCTCCGATGAACTGGGCCGCCTGCAGGGCGAACTGGCCGAGCTGAAGGCCAAGAGCGCCGATCTCGCCGACCAATTCCTGCGCGCCAAGGCCGAGGCCGAGAACGCCCGCCGCCGCGCCGAGGAGGAAATCTCCAAGGCCCGCAAGTTCGGCATCGAGAGCTTCGCGGAAAGCATGCTCCCCGTGGCCGACAGCCTGGCCGCGGCACTGGCCATCAAGGACGCCACGATCGAACAGTTGCGCGAAGGCTCGGACGCCACGCTGCGCCAGCTCACCTCCGCCCTGGAGCGCAACAAGGTGCTGGCCATCAACCCCAATGCGGGCGACAAGTTCGACCCGCACCAGCACCAGGCCATCAGCATGGTGCCGGCCGACCAGGAGCCCAACACGGTGGTGTCCGTGTTGCAAAAAGGCTACGTGATCGCCGAGCGCGTGCTGCGCCCGGCCCTGGTCACGGTGTCCGCGCCCAAGTAAGCACCCGCCGACCCAAAGAAAAACTGCCGGCGACGGCTTGAAGCCGGCCAAGTTATCCACAAGTTATCGGCATCCAAATCTTTTTCAAAATCTCGGAGAACAACATGGGAAAAATCATCGGTATCGACCTGGGCACCACCAACAGCTGCGTGTCCATCATGGAAGGCAACACCACGCGGGTGATTGAGAACTCGGAAGGCGCGCGCACCACGCCCTCCATCGTGGCGTACCAGGAAGACGGCGAAGTGCTGGTCGGCGCCTCGGCCAAGCGCCAGGCCGTCACCAACCCGCAGAACACGCTGTACGCGATCAAGCG
This sequence comes from Acidovorax sp. KPB24-07, assembly GCF_057543315.1. Taxonomy (NCBI): domain Bacteria; kingdom Pseudomonadati; phylum Pseudomonadota; class Betaproteobacteria; order Burkholderiales; family Comamonadaceae; genus Acidovorax; species Acidovorax sp. KPB24-07. The sequence continues at coordinate 6,913 of NZ_BAAJYS010000096.1, read as the reverse complement.
CCTGATCGGCCGCAAGTTCACCGAAAAGGAAGTGCAAAAGGACATCGACCTGATGCCCTACAAGATCACGGCGGCCGACAACGGCGACGCCTGGGTCGAAGTGCGCGGCAACAAGATCTCGGCCCAGCAGGTCAGCGCCGACATCCTGCGCAAGATGAAGAAGACCGCCGAGGACTACCTGGGCGAGCCGGTGACGGAAGCCGTCATCACGGTGCCCGCGTACTTCAACGACGCCCAGCGCCAGGCCACCAAGGACGCCGGCCGCATCGCGGGCCTGGACGTCAAGCGCATCATCAACGAGCCCACGGCCGCGGCCCTGGCCTTCGGCCTGGACAAGCAGGAAAAGGGCGACCGCAAGATCGCCGTGTATGACCTGGGTGGCGGCACGTTCGACGTGTCCATCATCGAGATCGCCGACGTCGATGGCGAAAAGCAGTTCGAAGTGCTGTCCACCAACGGCGACACGTTCCTGGGCGGCGAAGACTTCGACCAGCGCATCATCGACTACATCATTTCCGAGTTCAAGAAGGACCAGGGCGTCGATCTGTCCAAGGACGTGCTGGCCCTGCAGCGCCTGAAGGAAGCGGCCGAGAAGGCCAAGATCGAGCTGTCCAACAGCGCGCAGACCGACATCAACCTGCCCTACATCACGGCGGACGCCTCGGGCCCGAAGCACCTGAACATCAAGCTCACGCGTGCCAAGCTCGAAGCGCTGGTGGAAGAGCTGATCGAACGCACGATCGCCCCCTGCCGCACGGCCATCAAGGATGCCGGCATCAGCGTGTCGGACATCCATGACGTGATCCTGGTCGGCGGCATGACCCGCATGCCCAAGGTGCAGGACAAGGTCAAGGAGTTCTTCGGCAAGGACCCGCGCAAGGACGTGAACCCGGACGAAGCCGTGGCCGTGGGCGCCGCCATCCAGGGCCAGGTGCTGTCGGGCGACCGCAAGGACGTGCTGCTGCTGGACGTGACGCCGCTGTCGCTGGGCATCGAAACGCTGGGCGGCGTGATGACCAAGATGATCAGCAAGAACACCACGATCCCGACGAAGTTCGCACAGACCTTCTCGACCGCCGACGACAACCAGCCGGCCGTGACGATCAAGGTGTTCCAGGGCGAACGCGAACTGGCCAGCGCCAACAAGCTGCTGGGCGAGTTCAACCTGGAAGGCATTCCGCCGGCAGGCCGCGGCGTGCCGCAGATCGAGGTGAGCTTCGACATCGATGCCAACGGCATCCTGCACGTGGGCGCCAAGGACAAGGGCACGGGCAAGGAAAACAAGATCACCATCAAGGCGAACTCGGGCCTGTCCGAGGAAGAGATCCAGAAGATGGTGAAGGACGCCGAACTGAACGCGGCCGACGACAAGAAGAAGCTGGAACTGGTCCAGGCGCGCAACCAGGGCGAAGCCGCCGTGCACAGCGTGACCAAGAGCCTGGCCGAGCACGGCGACAAGCTCGATGCGGCCGAGAAGGAGCAGATCGAGTCCGCCGTGAAGGCCCTGGAAGACGCGCTCAAGGGCGAGGACAAGGCCGCCATCGACGACAAGACGACCGCGCTGATGACCGCCAGCCAGAAGCTGGGCGAGAAGATGTACGCCGAAGCGCAGGCCGCCCAGGCTGCGGCAGCAGGTGGCACGGAAGGTGCAGCGCCCCAGGGCGGTGCCTCGTCCTCCGCCGGCGCAGCGCCGCACGACGACAACGTGGTGGACGCTGAAGTGAAGGAAGTGAAGAAAGGCTGAGCGCGCTCGCGTGCCCGACTAGCCGCCGCGCCGGGCCCTGCACAGGGGTCAGCGCGGCGTTCCTGTTCCAACCGAGCTCGGAAAGACCATGTCCAAGAGAGACTTTTACGAAGTTCTGGGCGTTCCAAAGAACGCCTCGGACGAAGAGATCAAGAAGGCTTATCGCAAGCTCGCGATGAAGCACCACCCTGACCGCAACCAGGGTGACGCGGCCAAGCCTGCCGAAGAGCGGTTCAAGGAAGCCAAAGAGGCTTATGAAATGCTCTCCGATCCGCAGAAGCGGGCCGCCTACGACCAGTACGGCCACGCGGGCGTGGACCCGAACATGCGCGGCCCCGGCGGCGCGGGTGCGGAAGGCTTCGGTGGCTTTGCCGAGGCCTTCGGCGACATCTTCGGCGACATGTTCGGCCAGGGCGGGGCGCGCGGGCGCGGCCAGGGCGGGCGCCAGGTCTATCGCGGCAACGACCTGAGCTACGCGATGGAGGTCACCCTCGAGGAGGCGGCCAAGGGCAAGGACGCGCAGATCCGCATTCCCTCCTGGGAGTCGTGCGAGACCTGCCACGGCAGCGGCGCCAAGCCGGGCACCAGCGCCAAGACCTGCACCACCTGTGCCGGTGCCGGCACGGTGCAGATGCGCCAGGGCTTCTTCAGCGTGCAGCAGACCTGCCCGCACTGCCGCGGCACGGGCAAGATCATTCCCGAGCCCTGCACCACCTGCCACGGCCAGGGCAAGGTCAAGAAGCAAAAGACGCTGGAAGTGAAGATCCCCGCCGGCATCGACGACGGCATGCGCATCCGCAGCACCGGCAACGGCGAGCCGGGCACCAACGGCGGCCCGCCGGGGGACCTGTACATCGAGATCCGCCTGAAGAAGCACGACATCTTCGAGCGCGACGGCGACGACCTGCATTGCCAGGTGCCGGTGAGCTTCATCACGGCCGCGCTGGGCGGCGAGATCGAAGTGCCCACGCTGCAGGGCAAGGCGGCCATCGACATTCCCGAAGGCACCCAGGCCGGCAAGCAGTTCCGCCTGCGCGGCAAGGGCATCAAGGGCGTGCGGGCCAGCTACCCCGGCGACCTGTACTGCCACATCGCGGTCGAAACGCCGGTCAAGCTGACCGAGCACCAGCGCAAGCTGCTGCGCGAACTGGAGGAGTCGCTCAAGAAAGGCGGCGCCAAGCACTCGCCCAGCGGCGAAAGCTGGACCGACCGGCTGAAGAACCTGTTCAGCTGATCGCAGCCAGGCCTTGAACGCCAACGGCGCCTTCGGGCGCCGTTTTTTTGCGTGAATGGGCAGCAAAGCCATCGCATACCACGATGGCTCGCGGCATTTTCATGGGAGAAAATACGGCAACTCTCTGATTCAGAGAATTCTCCAACCCCGATGAAAAGCTCCGAGCGCAGTTTTGCGCGCCGAATCGACCTCACCTCGCTGCAGCTCTTCGTGGCCGTCTGCGAGCTGGGAAGCATCGGCCGCGCGGCGGAGCGGGAATTCATCGCCGCCTCCGCCGTCAGCAAGCGCCTGTCCGACCTGGAAACCGCGGTGGACACCGCCCTGCTCTACCGGCACAGCCGCGGCGTCACCCTCACGCCCGCTGGCGAAAGCCTGCTGCACCACGCCCGCACCGTGCTGTTCGGCCTGGAGCGCATGCAAGGCGAACTGAGCGAGTACGCCGACGGAGTGCGCGGCCATGTGCGCATGCACGCCAACATCTCGGCCATCGTGCAGTTCCTGCCCGAGGACCTGGGGGCCTTCGCCCGCGCGCACAGCCAGGTCAAAATCGACCTGCAGGAACACCTGAGCCCCGACGTGCTGCAAGCCGTGCGCGAGGGCGCGGCCGACCTGGGGCTGTGCCACACCGGCGCCGCCGCCGAACCCGAGGGCCTGCAAAGCCGCCCCTACCGCAGCGACCGCTTGGTGCTCGTCGTGCCTCAGGGGCATGCATTGTCCCGGCATGCTGCTATCAAATTTGAAGCAATCCTCGACTGCGACATCGTCGGCCTGCAGGCCAACAGCAGCATCAGCCTGGCCATGCAACAGGCGGCCGCGCAGGCCGGGCGCCCGCTGCGCCAGCGCATCCAGGTCACCGGGCTGGACGCCATGTGCCGCATGATCGACAACGGCCTGGGCGTGGGCCTGCTGCCGGACCGGGCCTTCGCGCTGATACGCGGCGTGGGCCGGCTGCAGTCCGTCGCGCTCGACGAGCCCTGGGGCCAGCGCGAACTGCGCCTGGTGGCCCGCGACTTCGACACCCTGCCGGTCACGGCCCGGCTGCTGGTCGAACACTTGGTGCCACCTGCCCCGCCCGAGCCTTCCTAAAATCATCCACCCCACCTGAAACCCACCAAAGAGACCGCCATGGGACGCACCCTGTACGACAAGATCTGGGACGAGCACGTCGTCCACACCGAGGAGGACGGCACCGCCATCCTCTACATCGACCGCCACCTGGTGCACGAAGTGACCAGCCCGCAGGCGTTCGAGGGCCTGCGCCAGGCCGGCCGCAAGGTCTGGCGCGTCAGCTCCATCGTCGCCACGGCGGACCACAACACGCCCACCACCGGCTGGGAGCGGGGCTACGACGGCATCACCGACCCGATCAGCAAGGAGCAGATCACCACGCTCGACAAGAACATCGCCGAGGTCGGCGCGGCAGCGTTCTTCCCGTTCATGAGCAAGCGCCAGGGCATCGTCCACGTGATCGGCCCCGAGAACGGCGCCACGCTGCCCGGCATGACGGTGGTGTGCGGCGACAGCCACACCAGCACGCACGGCGCCTTCGGCGCGCTGGCGCACGGCATCGGCACCAGCGAGGTCGAGCACGTCATGGCCACGCAGACCCTGCTGGCCAAGAAGGCCAAGAACATGCTCATCCGCGTGGACGGCCAGGTCGCGCCCGGCGTGACGGCCAAGGACATCGTGTTGGCCATCATCGGCAAGATCGGCACGGCGGGCGGCACCGGCTACACCATCGAGTTCGGCGGCCCGGCGATCCGCGCCCTCAGCATCGAAGGCCGCATGACGGTCTGCAACATGGCCATCGAGGCGGGCGCGCGCGCCGGCCTGGTGGCGGTGGACGACAAGACCATCGACTACGTGAAGGGCCGGCCGCTGTCGCCCTCGGGCGTGGAATGGGACCAGGCGGTCGCCTACTGGAAGACGCTGCAGTCGGATGCCGACGCGCACTTCGACACGGTGGTCACGCTGAACGCCGCGGACATCGTGCCGCAGATCACCTGGGGCACCTCGCCCGAGATGGTGCTGGGCGTGGATGCCCGCGTGCCCGATCCCGACAAGGAAAAGGACGCCAACAAGCGCGGCGCCATGGAGCGCGCGCTCACCTACATGAACCTGGAGCCCGGCAAGGCGCTGAACGACATCTTCGTGGACAAGGTGTTCATCGGCTCGTGCACCAACAGCCGCATCGAGGACATGCGCGAAGCCGCCGCGGTGGTCAAGAAGCTGGGCCAGAAGGTCGCCAAGAACATCAAGCTGGCCATGGTGGTGCCCGGCTCCGGCCTGGTGAAGGAGCAGGCCGAGCGCGAAGGCCTGCACGAGATCTTCAAGGCCGCGGGCTTCGAATGGCGCGAGCCCGGCTGCTCGATGTGCCTGGCCATGAACGCCGACCGCCTGGAGCCCGGCGAGCGCTGCGCCTCCACCAGCAACCGCAACTTCGAAGGCCGCCAGGGCGCGGGCGGACGCACCCACCTGGTCTCGCCGGCCATGGCCGCCGCGGCCGCCGTGCACGGCCACTTCGTGGACGTGCGCCAGTTCGCCTGAGCGCCCCGGCTGCATTCCATTCACCCCAAGGACACTTGCCGTGAACAAGACCGCCACCCTTCTCACCCTGGCCCTGGCTTGCCTGCTGGCCGGCTGCAACACCGTCAAGGGCATGGGCCAGGACGTGCAACGCGCGGGCAGCGCCATCGAACGGGCCGCCAAATGACCGGCCGCGCCACGCCCCAGACCTCCAGAAAGGACCGCCGCATGAAAGCCGTATGGCCCCTCTTCGCTGCCTGGCTCCTGGGCGGTTGTGCCACGGCCCTGGCGGCCGACCGCGCCTGCGTGATCGAAGGCAACGTGCCCGTCGCCGGCAAAACCGTGGCGGTGAAGGACTGCATGGAGTTCACCGCCGGCATTCCGGCCGAGCAGCTCAAGGCGAGCTGCAACGGCCTGGCGCAGACCTCGGCCCAGCTCGGGGGCAAGGCAGGCAAGGTGACCTTCCTCGCCCAGTGCCCCCGGCCCGCCAGTGGCGCGTGCAAGGGGCTGATGGGCCAGCCGCTGGACGCCTACTACTACAACCTGTCGCCCGAGGCCGTGCAGGAAAAACGCAAGGCCTGCGAAACATCCACCGCCGCCATCAAGGGCGGCACCTGGAGCAACGGGCAGTAACGCACCGCTGCTGCCTTCGAGCCCTTTCACGGACACATACCATGCAGAAATTCACCCTCCACCAAGGCCTCGTGGCCCCCATGGACCGCGAGAACGTCGATACCGACGCCATCATTCCGAAGCAGTTCCTCAAGTCGATCAAGAAGACCGGCTTCGGCGTGAACCTGTTCGACGAGTGGCGCTACCTGGACCACGGCGAACCGGGCCAGGACCCGGCGAGCCGCAAGCCCAACCCGGACTTCGTGCTCAACCAGCCCCGCTACGCCGGCGCGTCCATCCTGCTGGCGCGCAAGAATTTCGGCTGCGGATCGAGCCGAGAGCACGCGCCCTGGGCGCTGGACCAATACGGCTTTCGCGCCGTGATCGCGCCGAGCTTCGCGGACATCTTCTTCAACAACTGCTTCAAGAACGGCCTGCTGCCCATCGTGCTGCCCGAGGCCACCGTGGCGCAGCTGTTCGATGAGGTGCACGCCTTTCCCGGCTACCAGCTCACCATCGATCTGGAGCGCCAGGTGATCGTGCGCCAGAACCGCGACGAGGTCGTGGGCGAAGAGATTCCGTTCGAGGTGAACGCCTTTCGCAAGTACTGCCTGCTCAACGGGTTCGACGACATCGGCCTGACCCTGCGGCAGTCCGACAAGATCAAGGTGTTCGAGGCCCAGCGCCTGGCCACCAAGCCCTGGCTGGCCCACACCATGGCGGGCTGATCTGCCCGGCAGCAGCCAAACATCAAGTATCCAATCGGCCCGCAGCGCAATAAGCACTAGGGCATATCG
>NZ_BAAJYS010000095.1:0-13061 GCF_057543315.1 Acidovorax sp. KPB24-07 | reverse complement strand
TGGATGGATCCGGTCGGTGTACGGGGTGGGCTTCGCGTTCGATGAGGACGCGGGCGAGACACAGGGGTCGGGCCAGGAGCGCCAAGCCGGAGGCCGGGTAACCAGTCAGTGAGCGATGGCCGATGGCCGACTGGCCGATGGCCGATGGCCGATGGCACAGGATTTTGCTATTTTTTCAATAGCTTAAAACCCTTTCTAACACTGCGGCTTGCCGCTTTTTCAACACCTCCTTCCACCGTTCGGCGAAGCCCGAAATTTCTTCTGAAACCCACCGATTGGTCAAATAGTAAAAGCGAATCACTATCATTTGCAGTTTTTACAGGAAACTGCTTTCATGATCTTGCCGTCTTCGCTCCGCCCCCAGCCCCTGTCCCTCGCGATTGCCCTGGCGTTGAGCGCCGGTGCCCACGCCCAGACCGCCCCGCCTTCCGAATCGCGACGTGCGCAACCCGCGCAGGCCGCCCTGTCCACCGTGGTGGTCACGGCCTCGGGCACGGCCGTGGACATCAAAGAGGCGCCTGCCAGCATCAGCGTGATCACCCGCGAAGACATCGAGCGCAAGCCCGTCACCAGCCTCGGCGAGCTGCTGTCCACCATTCCCGGCGTGACCGGCGGGCTGTCGGGCACGGGCGCGCAGTCCAAGATCCGCCTGCGCGGCCTGCCCGAGAAATACACGCTCATCCTCGTGGATGGCAAGCGCCAGGGCAATTCGGCCGGCGTGAACTACCGCGACGACCTGGGCCAGTAGGACCTGGATTGGATCTCGCCCGAGATGATCGAGCGCATCGAGGTGGTGCGCGGCCCGATGTCGTCGCTGTACGGCTCGGACGCCATGGGCGGCGTGATCAACATCATCACCCGCAAGATCGGCCTGCGCTGGGGCGGCTCCGCCACGGTCAACTACTCCAAGCCCTCCGATTCGGAGCGCGGCGACACGCGGCAGACGGGCTTCACCGTCAGCGGCCCGGTGACCGACCGCATCGGCCTGCGCGTGTCGGGCAACTACACCGAGCGCGATGCCGATGAAGGCACGGGCGGGCATGCGGGCACCTACCTGTCCACGGCCGGCGCGCGCAATCAGGGACTGAACGCGCTGCTGAGCTGGCAGCTCACGCCCGACCAGTCGGTGTCGCTCGAGGCGGCCCAGGCCACGCAGCGCGCCACCGGCTCGGACGCGCGCACCGCCAGCGGCGGGCAGGTCGTCAGCCCCTGGGGCCTGAGCCGGCTGCGGCACACCTCGTTCGGCCTGGGGCACGATGGCCGCTGGGGCGACGTGCGCTCCAAGATCAACCTGTCGCGCCACGAGTACGAGGACCTGGGCGACACCATCGGCAACCACTCGCGCGAAACCACGCTGGACGGCCGCGTGGACATGCCGCTGAAGCTCCTGGGCTTCGACCAGATGCTGACCACCGGGCTGCAATGGAAGCAGGAAGAACTGGACAACCGCGACACCATCGGCCTGGCCCCCATCGACTACAGCGGGCGGCCGGTGTCGGGATCGTCCCTGTCGGCCACCACCTGGGCGCTGTTCGGCGAGGACCAGATCTTCCTGCGCGAGAACCTGGCGCTCACGCTCGGCCTGCGCATGGACCACCACGAAAAGTACGGCAACAACTGGAGCCCGCGCGCCTACTTCGTCTACCACCCGGCCTCGGCGTGGACGGTGCGCACCGGCGTATCGCGCGGCTTCCGCGCGCCGGGCCTGAAAGAGAACTCGCCCAATGCCGCCACGCAGTCCGGCGGCAACGGCTGCCGCAGCCTGGCGGGCCTGGGCTGGACCAGCACCCGCGTGAATGCCGACGGCACGCGCGGCTGCTACATGGCCGGCAACCCCGACCTGCAGCCCGAGACCAGCACCAACTTCGAGCTGGGCACGGGCTACGAGCAGGGCGGCTGGACCTTCGGCGCCACCTACTTCCACACCGACTTCAAGAACAAGATCGACTACCAGCCCCTGGGCCTGTACAACGGCTTTTGGTGGACGCGCATGGCCAACGCCCAGCGCGCCCGCACGCGCGGGCTGGAGGCCAACGCCACCGTGCCGCTGGCGCCGTCGCTCGACTGGCGCACCAATGCCACGAAGATGTTCGAGTCCAAAAACCTCACCACCGGCGCCTCGCTGCTGTCCGTGCCGCGCCTGACCGTGTATTCGTCGCTGCAGTGGCGCGTCGCCCCGGCCTGGACCGCCGATGCCAGCGCCCGCTACGTGGGCAAGGAACTCGTCGTCACCGGCGCGGCCACCACCTTCGCCAGGGCCTACACCACCGTGGACCTGACCACCAGCTACCGGTTGAACGAAACCTTCACCCTGCGGGCCGGCATCCTCAACGTGGCGGACAAGCAGACGCGGGAACTGGGCAGCAACTACGACAACGGCGGGCGCACCTACTTCGTGGGGGCCACGGCGCGGTTCTGAGGCCCGGGCGATGCATGCGGCGGCGCGGCATCCACCGCGGCGCCCGCCGCTGCACCCACCTCGAATGCTATATTTTTAATAGCGCAATGCCCTAGTGGATATTGCACTGCAGGGCATTTTTACCCAAGGACCGCGGCGCGGGTGTCCACCGGACCGACGCGGCACGGATGCACTCCCACCGGCGCAGCGGGTTGCCTCCTACAGCCGGTCTGCGCCGGCTGGGCTGAGATCGGGGGACGCGCTTCGCGCCCCTTCTTGCCGCACTGCCTGCCGTCCCATCCATGCCACGCACCGCCACTGCCACCGCCCCTGCCGCCGCTTCGCCGGCCCGCCCGCCCGCCACCCGCCTGGCCCGCGGCCTGCGCTACGTCAACCCCGAGATGCCGGGCCTGAGCCGCGAGCGCAAGGGCGACGGCTTTCGCTACCGCCAGCCCGACGGCCAATGGCTGACCGACCCGGACGAGATCACCCGCATCCAGCGCCTGGCCATCCCGCCCGCCTATACCGAGGTGTGGATCTGCCCGCTGCCCAACGGCCACCTGCAGGCCACGGGGCTGGATGCGCGCGGCCGGCGCCAGTACCGCTACCACGCCGACTGGCGCCTGCAGCGCGACGAGGCCAAGTTCGAACGCATGCAGGCCTTCGGCCGCGCCCTGCCCCGCATCCGCGCCCGGGTGGCGCGCGACCTGCGGGCCAAGTCGGGCCCCACCCTGTCCCGCGAGCGGGTGCTCGCCACGCTGGTGCGCCTGCTGGACACCACCTACCTGCGCGTGGGCAACGAGGAATACGCCAGCACCAACCGCTCCTACGGCCTGACCACCTTGCGCACCCGCCATGCGGCGCTGCGCGGCAACCAACTACAGCTGCGGTTTCGCGGCAAGAGCGGCGTGCAACAGGAGGCCACGCTCGACGACCCGCGCGTGGCCCGCGTGGTGCGCCGCTGCCAGCAGCTGCCGGGCCAGGAACTGTTCCAGTACGAGGGAGAGGACGGCGCGCTGCATGCCGTCGATTCGGGCGACGTGAACGACTACCTGCGCGAGATCACCGGCACGCAGGAGGGCGAGCACTTCACCGCCAAGGACTTCCGCACCTGGCACGGCACCGTGCAGGCGCTGGAGCTGACGCGGCTGGCCTGCTCGCCCCAGCCCGGCGCGCCCGCGGTGACGGCCAAGCACATCCTGATCGAAGTGGCGCGGCAGCTGGGCAACACGCCGGCCGTGTGCAAGAAGTCGTACGTGCACCCCTCGGTGCTGGCGCTGGGATCGCGGCTCACTTCCGACGCCGGGCCAGACATGCAGGTGCTGTGGGAGCGCATCGGCGGCACGAACACGCCGCGCGCGCTGCAGGCCGCCGAGCGCCGGCTGCTGGCGTTCCTGCGGCACCAGGACCGGCCGGTGCGCGCCCCGCGCGCGCGTAAGCGCGCGCGCAAGACTACGCACTGAGCCGGCGGGCGACGGGGCGCTGGCGCCTTTTCAGTGCCCGCTCAGCGGCCGACCATGTTCCCCGGAACGACCCATTGGTCGAACTGCTCGCCGGTGACGTGGCCCGAAGCCACGGCCGCCTCGCGCAGGCTGGTGCCTTCCTTGTGCGCCTTCTTGGCGATGAAGGCGGCCTTGTCGTAGCCGATGTGCGTGTTGAGCGCGGTCACCAGCATCAGCGAGCGGTCCACCAACTCGGTGATGCGGTCGCGGTTGGGCTCGATGCCCACGGCGCAGTGGTCGTTGAAGCTCACCATGCCATCGGCCAGCAGGCGCACGCTCTGCAGGAAGTTGTGGGCCACCATGGGGCGGAACACGTTCAGCTCGAAATTGCCCGAGGCACCGCCGAAGTTGATGGCCACGTCGTTGCCGAACACCTGGGCGGCCAGCATGGTCACCGCCTCGCTCTGCGTGGGGTTGACCTTGCCCGGCATGATGGACGAGCCGGGCTCGTTCTCGGGAATGCTCAGCTCGCCGATGCCGCTGCGCGGGCCGCTCGCCAGCCAGCGCACGTCGTTGGCGATCTTCATCAGGCTGGCGGCCAGGGTCTTGAGCGCGCCGTGCGCATGCACCAGCGCATCGACCGAGGCCAGGGCCTCGAACTTGTTGGGCGCCGTGACGAACGGCAGCCCGGTCAGGCGCGCCAGCTCGGCGGCGGCCTGCTCGGCGTAGCCCTTGGGGGCGTTCAGGCCGGTGCCCACGGCGGTGCCGCCCAGGGCCAGTTCGCACAGGTGCGGCAGCGCGGCGCGCACGTGGCGCTCACCGTGATCGAGCTGCGCCACGTAGCCCGAGAACTCCTGGCCCAGCGTGAGCGGGGTGGCGTCCTGCAGGTGGGTGCGGCCGATCTTCACGATGCCGTCGAAGTCCTCGGCCTTTTTCGCCAGCGTGGCGCGCAGCTTGGCCAGGGCGGGCAGCAGCCGGTGCGTGAGCGCCTCCACCGCGGCCACGTGCATGGCGGTGGGAAACACGTCGTTGCTCGACTGGCTGCGGTTCACATCGTCGTTGGGGTGCACCAGGCGGGCCTCGCCGCGCTCGCCGCCCAGGATCTCGCTGGCGCGGTTGGCCAGCACCTCGTTGACGTTCATGTTGGTCTGCGTGCCCGAGCCCGTCTGCCAGACCACGAGCGGGAACTCGCCCGGATGCCGGCCGGCGATCACCTCGTCGGCCGCGGCCACGATGGCGTCGGTCTTCTTCGCGTCCTGCAGGCCCAGCGCCTGGTTGACCACGGCCGAGGCGCGCTTAACCTGCGCCAGGGCCCGGATGATCTCGCGCGGCTGCTGCTCGCCGGAGATGTCGAAGTTCTGCAGCGATCGCTGCGTCTGCGCGCCCCAGAGCTGATGGGCCGGCACCTCGATGGGGCCGAAGGTGTCGCGTTCGATGCGGGAGGTCATGTCTGGCGGGTCCGGTGGTGAAGAAACGAAAGGCGCACAAGGGTGCGCATCGTCCAAAAGCATAACGCGAAACAAAACCATTCTCATCGGTGGGGACCGCGTGGCGCAGAGACCCTCCCGGCCCCCGGGAGAGCCTGCGGTGGATACACTTGGACACCTTTGGCGCCCCACTGCCGCCGCACCTTCCATGCCCTCCCCGCTCGCCCCACCGCTGACCGGCTTCCTGCCGTCGCACCACGATCCCCTGGTGGTCGCAGCGTCGTTCGCCGTGGCGGTGCTGGCCTCGTACGTCACGCTCAACCTGGCACGCCGCGTGCGCACCTCCCACAGCCGCATCGGACTGGCCTGGTGGGCCGCGGGTTCGCTGGTGATGGGCACGGGCATCTGGTCCATGCATTTCCTGGGCATGCTGGCGTTCGAACTGCCCATCGCCCTGGGCTTCACCCCCGCGATCACCGCCCTGTCCTGGCTGGCCGCCGTGGCGGCATCGGCCGTCGCGCTGGGCCTGGCCAGCATGGAGCGCGTGCGGCATCGGCACCTGGCCGTCGGGGCGCTCGCCATGGGCGCGGGCATCAGCGCGATGCACTACATCGGCATGCGCGCCATGCACCTGTCCATCGGCATCGTGTGGAACGGCTTCTATGTCGCCCTGTCGGTGGCCGTGGCGGTGCTGGCCTCGGCCACGGCACTCTACCTGTTCCAGGCCCTGCGGGGCATGCATGGCCACCGGCGCAGGATGTTCCAGGCCGCGGCATCGCTGGTGATGGCGCTGGCCATCTGCGGCATGCACTACATCGGCATGGCCGCCGCCCAGTTCCCGCAGGGCACCGTGTGCCTGAGCGCCGATTCGCTGGGCGGCTCGGGGCTGGCCGCCATGGTGGCGATCTTCACGCTGCTGCTGATGCTCAGCACGCTGTTCATCTCCATCCTCGATGCGCGGCTGCAGAACGTCGCGCGCCGGCTCACCCAGTCGCTCCAGGACAGCAACGCCAAGCTGCAGCAGGCCAATGCCGAGCTGCAAAAGCGCGCGTTCGCCGATGCGCTCACCGGCCTGCCCAACCGCCTGCTGTTCGAAGACCGGCTCGCCCATGCGCTGCTGCGCCTGGAGCGCACCAACCACCACCGCGTGCTGGACCGCCTGGCCGTGCTGTTCGTGGACCTGGACGGCTTCAAGCCCATCAACGACTCCTTCGGCCATGCCGCAGGCGACGCCATCCTGTCGGAAGCCGCCCAGCGCCTGCGCGCCGAAGCGCGCGAAAGCGACACGGTGGCCCGCGTGGGCGGCGACGAATTCCTGCTGCTGCTGGAAGACGTGGGCAACACGGCCGACTGCATTGTGGTGGCCAACCGCATCCTGGCAGCGCTCGCCCTGCCCTTCCATGTGGCGGGCCGGCAGGTGCAGATCGGCTGCTCCATCGGCGTGGTGCTGCACCCCGACCACGGCGACCGCGACAAGCTGGTCGCCAATGCCGATGCCGCCATGTATGCCGCCAAGCGCGCGGGCGGCAACGGCTACGCCATGTTCGAACCCCACATGGGCTCCGACGCGTCCGACCAGTTGGAGCTGCAGAACGACCTGCGCCACGCCCTGTCGCGCGGCGAGCTCGCCCTGCACTACCAGCCCAAGATCGACGGCAAGCGCGGCCGCATCAACGGCGTGGAAGCCCTGCTGCGCTGGCACCACCCGAAGCGCGGCATGGTGAGCCCGCTGGTGTTCATCGGCCTGGCCGAGCGCTTCGGGCTGATCGGCCAGCTGGGCGCCTGGGTCATCGAAGAGGCGTGCCGGCAGATGGCCGACTGGGCGCGCAGCGGCCTGCGCATGCGCGTGGCGATCAACCTGTCGGTGCACCAGCTGCGCGAAAGCGGGCTGGCCGAGCGCATCGAGCACGCCCTGCAGTTCCATGGCCTGGATTCCTCGCAACTGCTGTGCGAGATCACCGAATCGGTGGCCATGGAAGACACCAAGGCCACGCAGCGCACCTTCGAAGGCCTGGCGCGCATCGGCGTGTTCCTGTCCATCGACGACTTCGGCACCGGCTACTCGAGCCTGAATTACCTGCGCCAGCTGCCGGCCCAGCAGCTCAAGATCGACCGCAGCTTCGTGAACGACCTCGAACACGAAGAAGACGCCCGCGCCGTGGTCGATGCCGTGGTGCGGCTGGCCCACGCCCTGGGCCTGCGCGTGGTGGCCGAGGGCGTGGAAACCAGCGGCCAGCGCGACATCCTGCTGGCCATGCGTTGCGACGAGCTGCAGGGCTTTTTCTACGCCCGCCCCATGCCGGCGGACGTGCTGCTAGCCTGGGCCCAGGGCGACAAGCCGGAAGGCTCGGCGGATTTCGCGCCCTCCGTGATCGGCGGGCTCGAGGCGCTCGAAAGCCTGCCGTTCGACGCCGCCCCCCGCGGCTGACCGCCGCCAGCGCCGTCCGGAGCGGGCGGCGATAATTGCGCGGTTCGTTCTTTCCCCAAAAACACACCCCACCATGACCACGACCATCCGGTACCACGACCTCGTGGAGTCCGTTGCTGCGTCCCTGCAGTACATCAGCTACTACCACCCCGCCGACTTCATCGCCCACCTGGCGCGCGCCTACGAGCGCGAGCAGAGCCCGGCGGCCAAGGACGCGATGGCGCAGATCCTCACCAACAGCAAGATGAGCGCCACCGGCCAGCGCCCCATCTGCCAGGACACCGGCATCGTCAACGTGTTCCTGAAGATCGGCATGGACGTGCGCTGGGAAGGCTTTCCCGGCGGCCTGGAAGACGCCATCAACGAAGGCGTGCGCCGCGGCTACAACCACCCCGACAACACGCTGCGCGCCAGCGTCGTGGCCGACCCGCAGTTCGCCCGCAAGAACACCAAGGACAACACGCCCGCGGTGATCTTCACGCAGATCGTTCCGGGCGACACCGTGGACATCACCGTCGCGGCCAAGGGCGGCGGCAGCGAGAACAAGTCCAAGATGGTCATGATGAACCCCAGCGACAACCTGGTGGACTGGGTGCTCAAGACCGTGCCCACGATGGGCGCCGGCTGGTGCCCGCCCGGCATGCTGGGCATCGGCATCGGCGGCACGGCGGAAAAAGCCGTGCTGCTGGCCAAGGAAAGCCTGATGGACGACCTGAACATGTACGAGTTGCAGGCCAAGGCGCGCGCGGCGAAAAGCTCGACCAGGTCGAGGAACTGCGCCTGGAGCTGTACGAGAAGGTCAACGCCCTGGGCATCGGCGCGCAGGGCCTGGGCGGCCTGAGCACCGTGCTGGACATCAAGGTCAAGATGTACCCCACGCACGCGGCCTCCAAGCCCGTGGCGATGATCCCCAACTGCGCCGCCACGCGCCACGCGCACTTCGTGCTGGACGGCTCCGGCCCCGCCTATCTGGAGGCGCCTTCGCTCGACCTGTGGCCCAAGATCGACTGGGCGCCCGACTACAACAAGAGCCGCCGCGTCAACCTGGACACCCTCACCAAGGAAGAAGTGGCGAGCTGGAAGCCGGGCGACACGCTGCTGCTCAACGGCAAGATGCTCACCGGCCGCGATGCCGCGCACAAGCGCATCCAGGACATGCTGGCCAAGGGCGAGAAGCTGCCCGTGGATTTCACCAACCGCGTCATCTACTACGTGGGCCCCGTGGACCCGGTCAAGGACGAGGCCGTGGGCCCCGCCGGCCCGACCACCGCCACGCGCATGGACAAGTTCACCGAGATGATGCTAGCCGAAACGGGCCTGATCTCGATGATCGGCAAGTCCGAGCGCGGCCCGGTCGCCATCGAAGCCATCAAGAAGCACCAGAGCGCCTACCTGATGGCCGTGGGCGGCGCCGCCTACCTGGTCAGCAAGGCCATCAAGGAAGCCAAGGTCGTCGGCTTTGCCGATCTGGGCATGGAAGCCATCTACGAGTTCACCGTGGTGGACATGCCCGTGACCGTGGCCGTGGACGCCGGCGGCACCAGCGCCCACATCACCGGCCCGGCCGAATGGCAAAAGCGCATCGCCACGGGCGAGTTCAAGTCCATCGACCTCGTCGCCGCTTGAACGCCCTCTCCGGCCATGGCGGCGGCTCCAGGCGTGGCTTGGTGGCGGCCCTCGGCCGCGGGTCGGCCCGGCAGCCGCTGGGGCCGCCGGAGTTGTCTGATTTTTCCGTTCACATCGCACCAAGGCACGCATGACGCCCACCTCGCAGCAACGCCCCATCGGTGTGTTCGACAGCGGCATCGGCGGCCTGAGCGTGCTGCGCGCGCTACAGGCCGAACTGCCGCACGAGCGCTTCGTCTACCTGGCGGACAGTGGTCACGCGCCCTACGGCGAGCGGGGCGACGCCTATGTCGCCGCGCGCACCCACGCCATCACCCGCTACCTGCAGGCGGTGCACGGCATCAAGGCCCTGGTGGTCGCCTGCAACACGGCCACCGCCGCCGCCATTCACGAGGTCCGGACCCAATGCCCGGACCTGCCCCTCGTCGGCCTGGAGCCGGCCATCAAGCCCGCGGTGGCGCTCAGCCAGACCGGGCGCATCGGCGTCATCGGCACACGGGGCACGCTCACCAGCGGCAAGTTCGCGTTGCTGCTGGGGTCGCTGCAATCGCAGGCCGAATTCGTGGTGCAGCCCTGCGACGGGCTGGCCTACGCCATCGAACGCAGCACTGAACATGCGGTGCCTGAAGCCGCCGAATCCTCCGAGGTGCGCGAACTGTGCACGCGCTACATCGCCGCCATGGGTGCGTTCGGCACCACGGCAGGCCACATCGACACCCTGGTGCTGGGCTGCACCCACTATGTGTTCGCCGACGAGGAGTTGCGCGCCCTCATCGGCCCGGCGGTGCGCCTGGTGGACACCGGCGAGCCGGTTGCCAGGCAAACCCGCCGCCTGCTGCAGGCGACCGGCCTCCTGGCGGACCCGGGCGACGAGATCCCCGCCGCATGCGACCGCATGCAACTGATCACCACGGGCTCGCTGCCGCCCCTGCAGGCCGCAGCACAGCGCTGGCTGCAGCTACCGGCCCGATGCTGCAGCACGGCCACCGTGCCGGCGGACGGTGCAGGTGCAGGTGAAGCTGCAATGGTTCATGAAGCCAATCGGGCTCCGGCGCAATAAAGCTCCCGGCGTCTAGCTACAAAAACAATAGCATACGCAAAGGCCATCAGACGCCCCAGAGGCGCTCACCCGCATGCTCAATGTGGGTCAGATACAACCGCGTATCGAACTCATACTGGTGGTAGCGGGGCTCCATGTGCTCGCACAACTGGTAGAAGGCCTTGTCGTGGTCCTTCTCGCGCAAGTGGGCCAGTTCGTGCACGACGATCATGCGCAGAAACTCTTCCGGTGCCTGCTTGAACATGGAGGCGATGCGGATCTCGTGCCGCGCCGTCAGGCGCCCGCCCTGCACGCGCGCCGACGAGGTGTGCAGCCCCAGCGCGTGCCGCACCACATGGATCTTGCTGTCGAACACCACTTTCTGCACCGTATCGGCCTTGCGCAGATGCTGCGCCTTCAGGTCGGCGGCGTATTGGTACAGTGCCTTGTCGGTGCGCACGGCATGCGCCTGGGGATAGCGCCGCTGCAGCAGGGCCGCCAGGCCCCCTTCGGCGATGAGCGTGCGCACCTGATCCTGCAAGGCATCCGGGTACGCACGAAGGTAAGGCAGTTCGATCGCCATCGGCCCTGACCCGCTGGCCGCCTCTGGATGAGAGGCCATTGGATCGTTCGGAAAAACGGGGGTGTTCTCAGTGCAGATGGCGGGGACGGCGCCCGCCACTGCCGCCATGGCCACCACCGGAACCGCCACTGCCGCGTGGCGGCTTGCCGATCTCCAGCGAGTTCACCAGGGCATCGAAACGCTGCGAGAACAGCTTGTCGATCTCGGCCACCACGCCGCCCAGCTCGGCGCCATCGAAGTGGCGCTCCATCATGTTCACGACATCCTGAACGAGCAGATCGCGCTGCACCTGCATGATGGCCGCGGGGGTTGGCCCCACGAACAGCATGAGGAAGTCGTCACGCGCTTCGGTGCCGTCATCCTCTTCGTCCTCGTCGAAGTCGGTGTCATAGAACGTAACCTCGATGGCCGCGCCCTGCTCCGACAACTCGTTGAGGCTCATGCACATCTCGTCGAGCGACTGGCGGAAGTCCTCGTCACCGCGCACCGTCCAGCAGATCTGCAGGGTGTGCTCCTTGGCGTCGAACTGGATGCCGGGCTCTTCCTCATAGGCGCTCGCCGCACCATCGGCCAAGGAACGGGCCCCGGCGTACTTCCAGAGCGGCTTCAAGGCCTCTTGCAACTGGTCGAACCCCGTATCGGCCCGCAACTGCACCTGGCCGTGGACATGGATTTCAAAGGGAGCGTTGTAACTTGACATGATCGAATCGTAGTGGTGCCCCGAGCCGGGGTCGAACCGGCACGCCCCTTTTCAGGAAGCGGCGGATTTTAAGTCCGCAGTGTCTACCAATTTCACCATCGGGGCGCCGGCTGCGCGGTGCGCACCTTGCATTCAAGCGTAACCCGGGCCACGCAGGTGCGCAACGCTGCCAATGCGGATCGGCCAATCCAAAGAGCAACCGACTCGCGCAATAGAAAAGGGAAGCCGAAGCTTCCCTTGCAAAACGGAGCGGGAAACGAATGCTCGCTTCCGACTCAACTTCTTGATGCACAAGAGGTTTTTCGGACACCCCTCGGGCAGAAAACCCAGATTATGTCCTACTTTTTCGGGTGTGGCCAAGTTCCAAGCCCACGCGTAACCTGTAACCTCCAGTGCAATTCACCCCACCACGGAGGGATAGGCAATACGGAATCGACGTGTTCCAGTGCTGCTTCCTCAAATTCTTCGCTCTTCCAAAGGGTTTCACATGCACAACGCACCAACGAACCGCCCATTCACCTCGGCCTTCATCCTGACGGGTTTGATGGCTGCCTGTGCTTCACCGGCCTGGGCGCAGACGGCAGAGCCCGAGCCTGGCATGTGGAGTTTCGACGGCGAATTGGATGGCCGACCAGGCCGCAGCCTGCACATCGATACGCAGTACGGCCGATCCATGGCCGTCTCCTATCTCGGCTATCGCGCGGATGGATCGTCTTTCTTCCTGCAAGCGGGAGGTGCGCGCCCGGGAGGATCTTCGAGCTTCAACGGCACCTTGCGCGAATTCCGCAATGGTCCGGTCATCGGCGCAGGTGTCGGCCAAGGCGAGGAGGCGGCCACAGCAGGCCCGGTGCAGGTTGTCTTCGACACCCCCACCTCGGGCACAGTCACGCTGCCGGGTGACACTCCGCGGCGCATTTCACGTTACCGTTACGAGGACCCTACCGAGCGGCTCACACGCTTTCCGATCGGCGTGCGATCTTATGCAGCCGTCGCTGCAGCCCAGAACGATCCGTTGGAGCTGTCTTTGAAATTACAGGGCGGGCAGTTCGCCATGGAGACGATCAATCCACAGTCAGGTCCGGGTTTCCCCCGTTGCAGCTATGCGGGTACGTCCCAGCCCGCAGGCTCTGGCGTTTCGTCCGATGGCACGTTCACCTGCACCACGGAAGCGGAGGGCACTACGACGGGCACCTACCGTGCCGAGCATTTCGTGATGCAGGCGGATGGCCTTTTCACTGGAACGCTGTGGCGCAACGGTGAGCGTTCCGAACTGTTCGGTGGGTGTCTGGGAGGCGCCGTCCTGATCGGCTGGCCCTCCCTTTGCGACTTCGGTCGAAACGGCGTCAAGACCGAGCCGGAACCCGGCATCTGGGGCTTCGAGGGTGAGGTGGACGGCAGACCGGGCCGCAGCCTGCAGA
>NZ_BAAJYS010000094.1:0-13096 GCF_057543315.1 Acidovorax sp. KPB24-07 | reverse complement strand
TCTGATGGTGCACAGCCAGCGGGGAAGCAAGGACGCGCTGTTCGTGTACGAGCCAACGAGCTTTGTGCCGCTGGCCAGCATCCAAGGCACAGAGGAAGACCGGCACACCTACTGGTACCAGTGCGGCCAGATCGGGGCGCCGCTGGAACTGACGGATGCCCAAGGCAGTATCGCCTGGGCGGCGGATTACAAGGTGTGGGGAGAGGCCACGCTGCGGACCGTCGCGAGGACGGGGACGGATGACCGCCTTATCCAGCGTCGAATGGGGCATGGACAGGGAACGGACCAGAGCAACGGTGCTAGCGCCCGTTCATCCATCCTCCCGCCCATTGAGCAACCCTTCCGGTTCCAGGGGCAGCAGTTCGATGAAGAAACCGGGCTGCACTACAACCGGTTCCGATACTACGACCCGACTGTGGGGCGGTTTGCCAGTCAAGACCCAATTGGCCTAAAAGGAGACGCGAACTTTTATTTTTACGTTGTTAATCCATTTGGCGATATTGACGCCTATGGATTAATGCCTAAGAAAGCCCCCTCTAAAGTTGCACTACCAGATGGCGCGGGAGCAACACCGAGCGATATACAAAAAAGCAAGGTTGGAGGAGGAACTAGAACGGGACAACAGGAGTGCCGGGACAAACTTTTAGCGGCAGCTGGCGGGACCTTTAAATGTTGGCGATGCGGCCAGACCTCAACAAATCCCGCAGATATGCATCTAGGGCACAAAAATGTCCCAACATCAAAAGGTGGAAATTTAGCCGATGAGAATATTGCACTGGAAGGAGCCGCCTGCAATCTCAGCGCTGGAAATAGTGGTTATGCGAAAGATGGCATGTCATGTGTAGAGAGAGGTAGTTGTGGAGCCCCATATGGAAGATAATTTTTCAATTATTAAAATTCTTGCTGGCCATAATAAAAATGGCCCCGTTCACGAGGAATTACCTGCAGTACCATTAGACGACGGATCATATCGATTGCTGGCATCACCTGGATTGGCATTAGGACTGGCAAAAAATGATCTCATATCATTAAACAAAGAAGGTAAAGCTCGACTATTAAAGCATGGGGGCAATTTTTGCATACAGATTTATCTAGAAAATCCGGACGAAGAAAAAATCTCCAGAATAACGGAGTTAATTCATAGCAAACTTGCCGGTTCGATCGATGGAACAGGCGGGGGAGCGCTCGCATTTTCCATACCGATCAGCAATGGCTTCGAAAAAACAAATGATATTTTTTGATCAAGTGCGCTCAATCGCGGAATCCGAGTATTTTTATTCAAATATATACAAAAATCCAGAAAACCCAAATGATGACACATTGACGGACTGGGCAGACAAATTGGAGATATAAGTAGAGCAAGTTAGTGGAACGCAACAACTAAAGTTGTGTGACTCCACCTTAATGGGTCATCCGTCGCATGCTATGCATTAAATAGCAACCAAGCCAATCAGGACTAGGGCATCCGACCTATTAGACCAAGATTTCATTGGCTTATCTGGCGGGAATAATTTATTTCAATATGCACCCAATTCATTAATTTGGCTAGATCCTTAGAGGCTTACAAGATCTGGCCGCTGGGAAAAAGTCGGCTAGGGAAGGATTCAAATTGACCCACCTCACGTTGAAAGTAAAAATCACACATACCCATTGCCAGTGCCCTTCGAAAAAAATATGATTTTGATAAAGATGGATCACAAAGCCATGGATTAAGAGAAGACGTGCCTGATTTAACAAGAGGAAAAAAATATCAAAAGACAAAGGGTCTAATATCAGTGACTAAACTACCTCCGTTTAATGCAACTGCAACCGAAAAAGATCAGCAAGAACGCATTGAAATCGACGAAATTACGTTACATGCAACGCCTGAAGCCTTCCGCACCCTAGGAATATTTTTCTTAAATGCAGCACATGAAATGGATGTAAATGAATTAGAGCACATTCATTTGCAAGATAGCGTACAAAACTTCTCCTCAAAAAACCATTGCGACATAATTTTGGTGAATAGTAAAATTGTTAAAAATAATTAATTCAATTAATTAAAATTGACTCGACATTCATCAACTAAATTAAAGGACTGCAGTTCAAATCATAAATCTGCTTCAACCCACCGCAGATCATGAACAATATTTCAATTGATTCGGGAGAATGGTTTGTCAAACAATATTATTGATTTAGCAGTTTTACTTAGCCTGAAATGTTCTATTGATGCATTGCTCCCAAACATCCAAACTGTGGAAAAGAATAATATCATCAACAAAACAAGAGAGATTTTTAAATCCCAACAGAGAACAATTCAAGAAATATTGAGCCTACCTTTCGATGAGCAAATTTTTGAAAAGAAAATTAAGGAAAAAGTTTTTGAAAAACTCATTCCAACAACACAACAGAGTTTGAAAAGATATATTAGTAGGTTTGATAAAGGTTTTTTATCCTCGGCAGGGAAAATTTCCCAAACGAAAAAAATACAAAACAGCATAGAATCCATAAAGAATCCATCTGGAAATAATTCCGAGATTCATGAACTAACGGAGCTTCTACGGGAACTAGGGCAAAAAAAGATACAGCGCTCTTTTTCTATTAGTGATGGAATTACTGGAAGCGCGACCCAGCCGACAGACGAATGGGACGAAAATATAATATCCATTTACGATAAGGATTATGAACAACCATATATTGAAACATTAGCCATAAAACTCAAACCCTCATTCGAAGAGATCAATCTTCTATATGATTGGAAGCGTTCTATGCAGCCCATGGACTATGAAAAATTGAGAGATTTATTTAAAAAATCCATACCACTCTCAGACATAGAAGAATACATTCTTCCATATTAGTGCTTGCAGATTAAAGATTGAAAAACTCTTGGTCATTGGGCGTATGCCTTTAAGCACGCCAATTTCTGTGACCCACAGAAGCGACCAACAAAAGACTGCCAAGGTCGCATAAAAAGCCACAGTATTTCCATCGCGCAGCTGCCGCCGCACCAGGAGTCCGAACCATGAAGTCTTCTTCGAAGTACGTATTTCTCTGCGCATCGCTCACGCTGGCCTGGGCCGCTTCGGCACAGGCCTTGCCTGATTTGGTGGTGCCCAGCGTCGATTCGCCCAACCTCGACGGCGGTGTCATCACGGTGCAGGTCAAGAACCAGGGTGCAGGGCCCTCGGCTGCCTGCTACCTGGCGCTGCGCGTTGTGCCATTCGGCGGCAGCCTCAAGGTGTTCAGCCCAAAGATCCAGGCACTCCAGCCTGGCCAGCAGATCACCCTGTCAGTTCAAACAGGGTTCCTGCTGTCGCAAGCCCAATACGAGGCGATTGCGGACCGCTCCAACACGGTCCAGGAGACCAACGAGGCCAACAACCGCAACAAGGGCCAGTTCGGCGGAAAGCCCTGAGGCAAAGGAGTGAGTCTGGCCCGCCGGATGGACGACAGCAGGCCCAGCCGGACTGCATCACGGTGGCAGCCGGCTCCGTGTGCAGTCGTGCAGGCATCCATTGGCAGTGGTGCCACCCGCGTCGGCGGATGGCACCGCAAGAGGCGCCTGCACAGGTGCTTCACAGCCCAACCATTTCGCATTTGGCTGGAGCAGCTATCGGTGTCATGGTCAAGGCCAGGACTCCGCCCCGCGCCGGTCGGCGTGGCGCGGATCGCCCCATCAAGTGAAGTTCAACGACCGAACATTCGCGCTCGTTCTCACATCGTGGCGCACGCCCATCATTCCGTTCACGCCCCTCACGTCGCTGGCCGACTGTTCGTTGGCATTGATCAGGAAGCGCGCCTCCCGGTAGCCGGGGTCTTTGTGGATCGTGTCGATGTCGCGCTTCGCTTGTTTGGCACCTTCCTTGTCGCCCAATTTTTCGGACAGTTCGCGGTCCGCTTCCAGCAGGTTGCTGGCATCCACATGGCTGGGGCCCCATTCCCAGTACAGCTGCGAGGTGCCCGTCATATCGCGGTGTTGGCGCAAGTGGCCGGCGAATTCGCCCAGGATTTTCTTTTCGGTCTGCACGGCCTGGTCGCGGTCAGCGCTGTGCCGGGCGGGAAAGAACTTCTTGGCTTTGTCTTCCGCAAAGTTTTCGAGGTCGGCCGCCAGGTTCTGCACGAAGTCCTTGCTGGTGACCAGGGTCTGGGTGGCAAAGCTCGTGGGCAGTTCCTTTTCGTCGTACAGGATGCGGGTCGTGGTGCGCGTTTCGCCGTCCCTGAAGAAATCGGTGGACATCGATCCGATATTGGCAACCGCCAGCGATGTCATGCTGGTCACGGCGTCGGCCGCGACTTCGCCCGGGGCGGGTGTCGGGGCGGTGGCGCCCTCGATCAATCCGCTCAATGCGGCCAGAGCCCCGGTGGCGCTGGCTTTGAACGCTTTCGATTCGGACTCACGGATGACCTTGAGCGTGCCGGAGGTGTCTTTGTATTCGAGCGTCCCCACGCGCGTTTCGCCGGCCACGCCGGCTTGCGGCAGCCCCACCCGCAGGCTGCCGATGGTGGCACCCGCGCCGGCCGACGAGCTTCCTGTAAAGCGATGGTCTTTCTGCCGGACCTCGAAGGCACCGATGGAAATGGCATCGCCGAACTCCTGGTAGGCGCGCTTGACGAGAGAGGTTTTGTCTTCCGGGTTGCCGGGCTCGTGGTAGGGCCCCGCCTTGTCAGGCACACCGATCAGCAATTTGATGAGCCGCGCTTTTTGCTGGGCCAGGTCTCGGTCGCCGCCCACGCCGCCCGTCTTGTGGCGCGGAAATCCGAACACGGCGCCTTCTTGCTCCAGCAGCTCGAAGCTGTGGCCCACGTCACCGCCGATGGAGGCCGAAAAAGAGGCGGCCTCTTCCTGGCCGAGACGGAAGCCGAACGAAGCACCCGCCCCTTCCTGATTGCGGCGGACGGTCGATACGCTCATGCGCAATGAACTGCGGTCCGTGGACACGCCGGACTCGAAGGAAACGATGCGCGTGCGCCCGCCCCCTAAGTCGGCGCGAACCGACATGGTGGCGCCGGACAGGACGCCCGAGATGACTTCGCTCACGTTGCGGGTGGTGCCCTGCGTGTTGCCGGCATTGGCCAGCGAAAAGCCCGAGCCCAGTTCTTCGCCACGGATCATGGAGGCGAGGATTTCTGCAGTTTCAGCGCGGTTTTTGCCTTTGATGGGCGTATTGGCCGGAACGCGGACGTCTTTGTTCACCAGCCGGTCGAACGCGGTCGAGAACGACTTCCAGTCCGGCTGTCCGTCCTCGCGGTTGAAAGTCCGCATTTCCTGCACCGACTTGGCGTCGGTGGGGCCTCCTGCATCGCGGGCCCAGGCGAGCAGCCGGGCGGGCGTCAGCGGAACGTTCTGCTCGGCCAGGGCTGCCGTCAGCAGTTCCTGCACCTGCTCGGCGACCGCCACCTCCTGCGAAGCAGACTCGGGCAACTGGATGGCGGCGAGCACGGCCGTGCGCACCTGCGCAATCGCGCTCTCGGAAAGGTTGTCGCCCCGCGCAAGGCGCGGCAGCAGCAGCGCTTCCGTCTTGGCACGCTGAAGGATCTCAGATCGCACCATGTTGCGCAGCAGCGTGCCACCGGCGCCAGCGTCGTCCAGCAGCGCCTGACCATCCACCGCGTTTTGCGCGGTGGGCAAGCCCGCGTCTCCCGCACCGCCGCGGGCTTTAAGGGTGGACTCCAGCACGTCCACCATGTCTTTCATGGCGCGGCCTTCGTGAATGCCGCCGATGTGCGACAGCTCGAATCCCATGTTCTGGCCGCGCGAGGACACGATGGCGTCGTACCCGTAGAACGGGCTTTTGCCGTGGTGCAGCGTGCCGTAGCGCAGCGTGTCTGCAATGCGCTGAAAGCCGGTGCGCGATGCCATGGCACGGTTCAAATGCATGCCCATGGTTTTGGAGGCCCGCGATTCGACCTTCTGGAATTCGCTCTTGGTGCCGTCGGGATTGCGGGGCTTGTCGGTCAACATACCACCACGGACCATCTGCACCGCGTGACGGCATCCATGGACTTCCTGGATGGCGGGGTCGAGTTCGTCGCGCACGGCCAGCAGCGCTTTTTCGGCCAGAGTGAGCGAGGAGCCATTGGCAATCGGGGCACCCGCGCGGCCTGGCCAGCCATTCGGCGTGGCCCGAACGGCGTCGCCCAGTTTGCCGTGGGCAAACATGCTGCTCGGGTCCAAGGCCGGTGCGTTTCTGCCAGCGGCGCGTGCCACCTCGGCCGCAGCGCGCAGGTAAGCGAGCATCGGGCCGCGTTGCGCATCCGTCAGGGCGGGTGCGCCCTCGGCGGCGCCATCGGGCTTGGCGGTGACCTTGATCAGCAAGTCCATCCCCTTGCCACCTTTGAGGCCTTCGATTTTCGCCGCGAAGTTCCAGGCCAGTTGCACATCGGCCGTGATTTCCTCGGCGGGGCGCGGCGTGAGCAGGTCGCCCACCAGCCGGACCTGGGGCAACGCTTGCAGAATGCGTTGGGCCTGCGCCGGGTCTTTCTCGTTGTGGAGAGCCAGCGCCTTGATCAAGACGTTGGTCTCTTCTGACGACATTCCGGCGGCCTCTTTCAACTGCATGACGCTTGCCAGCAAGGCCGCTTTCTGGTCCGGCGGACCGTTGAATTGGCTCGTGATGATCCCATTGATCGTCGATTCCTTTTTCAGCCTCTGAAGCGCAGCGCCTTCCTGGGGCATCGTGCGGCCCACGCGCGGGGCGGCATTCTGCAGTGTCTTGGGCACCTTGGGCGGCTCGACGCCGTCCTGCCCGAGGAAGCTGCCCATCTTGGGCTTGGCCGACGACACCTTGCTCTGGAAAGGGTTCCAGACAGGCGATACCGTCGTGCTGGAGAAGCCAAAGCCGTGCTTGAACGCACCTTCCTTGAGGCCCTCGGTGACCTTCTTGAGCTTGGACAGCCCACTCTGGCGCCGCATGTCCTGGTCCGGCGTGGCTTGGACGACAGGCTCTTCGTTGGCGGAAGCCACGACGGAGTTCTGGCCGTCATGCACGCTGTTGCCGTCACCACCGCCACCGCCACCAGTGCCTCCTCCAGGCGGCACCACCGTACCCATGGTCGGATCGACAAACTGAAGGGATGAATCCTCATCGACGACTTCGATTTCATCATCGCCGCTGGTGAAAATGCGTTTGGGGTCGGTCTCGACCTTCGAATCAGGTCCCCCTCCGTCAGAGGATTTTTTTGTTTCCGTCTCTTCCTTGCCAAGCCCGTCGGAGAGGACATCGTTCTCTGCACCCGCCTTTTTTGGCAGGGGCTGCTTGCCCTTTGGATCGGTTTTTGAGCCTCCCGACGTTGTCGCGTCTCCCTGAAGATCCGATGCGCCCTTCGTGGGGTCTGAGGCTTCGTTTTCTTTCAATGCAAAAAGCTCTACCAACGAAGGGTTGCGATTCCTGCCGGAGTTGGAGGTCCCCCCGCTGAAGCCGCTTTCGCCGGCATTGCGAGAGGATTTGGGGATTGGTGGTGCCTCCGATTTTGCGGAAGGTTTCGGCGTTGGCGATGCCTCTGTCTTCGACGACTTGATGCCTACCGCCTTTTTCAGATTGCTGGCGATCTTCGCCTTGATCGATTTATGCTTTTTTTCCTGGCCCGGCAGTCTTGCATCGTTGGGTTCTCCCGATGCGTTGCTCCCCGACTGGCTTTCCCTGCGCGACAACGGCATTCCACCGGAGTCCAGGCGCTTGCTGGATCTGCGAGGCTCTCGGGTCTCCTGGGGTTCTCGCGGGTGTTGGCCCGCATCAACGTCCGAGGGCCGCACGCCGCATAAGTTGGGAAATCGCATCGCATCGCTCCAAAAAATCGTTGGCAGGGTGGTGCGTGCACGGCACCCACCACCCTCGGCCGTTTCCTACAAAACCATCAAACGGTGGCCGCTGCGGCCTTCAGGTCCTTCAGCGTCTGGGCCGTGACGGGGTCGCCACCGTTGTTGGTGACGCGGGTTTCTATGAAGTCCTTGGTCAGGACGTTCTTCTCGAAGTCGCGCACCTGCTTGCGCGATGCCACGAACACGCGGTCGTAGGTGCCGTTGAGCACGTCGTGCTTGGCTTTAGCGCTCATGCCCTGGAACAGGCCTTCGTCGTACATCTTCTTGGTGGCTTCCCAGGTGCCGGTTTCCTTGGGCGCCAGCGTGTCGGAGCCGAAGCAGATGCGCTCGCTGTGCTTCTCGATGAAGCCGCGCCAGGCGGTGAGCGACTGGTCGTCCTTGCCGATCTGCTTGGCCACTTCGCTCCACGAGATGTCCAGGTTCAGGTTGGGGCAGTCCGCCAGCAGCTTCTCCAGCGCGTCCAGATGGCCCTCGCCCTGCTGCACGAAACGGCCCAGGCCGCCGCCGTGCGCCCAGACGATCTTGGTGTCCTGCACCCGCGGATCGCTGAACATCTTGCGCAGGCCTTCCAGGTTGGCCGGCGGGCGCGGTTCGGAGGCCTTGCCCTTGCCCTTGCTGTTGAACTCCTCGATCTGATCGTGCAGGTTGTCGATGTCGCAGTGCAGCACCACGGGCGTGCCGATGACCCCGGCCACTTCCATCAGCTTCGTGAGCGGCTCCATGCGCGGAGTCTGGGTGCTGGCCTGCAACCGGCCACCCGCGAACATGTCTTCCACCAGTTCCTTGTGAACCGTGATTTCACCGATGCCGGTGAAGGTGCCCTTGGTCTTGTACAGCTCGTGCAGCAGGCGGTCGCTCACGCGCGGGTCGCCCAGGTGCAGGCCGGTGATCATGGGGTCCAGGCGGCTGCGCTGCGCCTCGCTCATGCCGGAATTCTTGATGGCCGTGGCCAGATCGGTGTTGACGGCCGTGTCCACGTACAGGATGGACGCATCGACGATCTCCTTGATCAGGCCCGGGTCCTTGCGGAAGTCGTCGATGTCCAGCTTGGGACGGCTGGCCAGTTCTTCGCTCGTGCGGCCGGCGAGCACGCGGTCTTCGATCTTCTTGGGCACGTAATAGAACTCGAGCGGGCCGCAATGGTGCGCGTGTTCGCCGCCGCCGATCTGTTCGGAGATTTCGTGGGGGTTGAGGGCCGTGGTCGCGCCATCGTCACCCGGCAGCTTGGCTTGCAGCAGCGAGGTGGGAATGGGCATCAACGTGGTGTTGCGCACGCCGATGTCATCCATCATCTTCAGCAACTGCTCGGGGTTCAAGCCGCGCTGCACGTAGTTGGTGGGGTGCATGTGGCTATCGCTGTGCGCATCCAGCCCGCTCGACATGACGAAGCCCGGCACATCGAAGTGGTTGCCGTCCATGAGCGCCTCACCCGTCTTCGCGCTGTGAATGACCGCGCTGGAGTGCCGCTTGGCCACCAGCGCGTCGGGGCGCACGCTGCCATCGCCGAAGCGCTTCGGCTGGGTGACCACCATGCTGCTGCTGCGGGGAGGCACGGACGCTGACTTGCCCGAGCCGGTGAAGACGGAACGCAAGCCATCCAGCACGGAACTGCCGCTGAACTTGGACGACTTTTGCGTGGACGAACCCGCACCATCGTTTTTGGATTCGGACGGCTTGAGCAGCGGCGTGGTCACGGAAGCGGAAGACGAAGGCGATTTGACAGTGGTCATATAGATCTTTCAGTGGTTAATAAATAATCTGTTGGACTTATTAATTCTTAACCTCTGCTGCTTTTGCCTTGCCCAGCACCCGAAAGAAGCGACGGCGATGCGAACATTTGCCTTGCCAGGCGGAACTCCTGACGCATTAATCGTATATATGCCAGACCAAAGAAAATGCCGCTATCTGGCCGACCAGATAACGGCATTTTTAGCATCTCTCAATATGCGAGGCCATTCGAAAATGGCGAGAGAAAAGGCACTTAGCGAAGAAATTCCAAGCTACTTGTCCGCTTCGAATTCATCATTTTCGGACACCATCGGGATATAGGCGCGCACCCATTCCTTATCGTTCGACACGATTTTCCAGCTGTGGCCTTCGCCCTGGGTGTCCTCGGCCAGCAAGACCGTGCCGGGGGCCAGGCGGAAGGTGGAGCCATCGCTCACGCGAAACTCCAGCGCGCCCTGCAGCGGCACCACGTATTGCCGGCGGGGCGCCGGCTGGGTGTTTTGCTCCCACGGCTCCACCGAGTTGCTCAGCCAGAACTGCTGGGTGGGGATCTTGTGCAACGCCGGCACCGTGCCGCGCACGAAAGCGGCGTGGTGGTCCGGGGTGGAGTACAGCTTGATGGCGGGAATGCGCGCCGCCTCCTCGCCCGCCCAAGCGCCGGCACCGGTGACGGCGCCTGCCATCACCGCCATGGCCAGGGCCTTGCGGGCGGCCGGCATGCATCGTTTCATCAGAGGTCTCATAAAACCTGTTTCATCCTTGTTCGTTCGAAAAAACCAACGGCACGCGCCCCCGCTTTGCGTGGCAAGTGCTGCGGGTGCGCAGCCACGAAAAAGGGCCGGTCCCGCGCAGCGGTGTGCACGCGGGGCCCGGCCCTGGCCGCCCACGGCCCGAAGGCCATGGGGGAAAGGTTTACTGCTTGACGGCTTCGATCTGCGCCACGATGCGCACGTTCTTGGGGAAGCCGTACTGCACGCCGTAATCGGCGCCGAACTGGGTGCGGTCGATGGTGGTTTCGAAGTCGCCGCCGCACACTTCACGCTTGAGCATGGGGCTTTGGTAGCAGGCGAACTGGTTGGCCTTGAAGGTCACGGGCTGGGTCTTGCCCTTGATGGTCAGGTCGCCGGCCACGGACACCAGCTTGTCGCCGTCGAACGTGAACTTGTCGCCCACGAACTTGGCCGTGGGGTACTTGGCGGCGTCGAAGATGTCGGCGCCTTGCAGGTGCTTGTCGAACGGTGCCACGCCCGTGTTGATCGAGGTGATGTCGATCGTCAGTTCCACCTTGCCGGTCTTGGCGGCCTTGTCCAGCTGCACGGTGCCTTCCTTCTTGTCGAAGCGGCCGCGGTTCACGCTGGCGCCGAAGTGGCTGATCTCGAACGTGGCGAAGGTGTGGGTCGGGTCCACGGCATACGTGGCGGTCTGGGCCTGCACGGCGCCGGCGGCCAGGGTTGCAGCCACGGCGGCGAGGGCGAAGAGGGATTTGCGCATGTCGATATCTCCGGGTTGAAAAAACAGAAACGGGAACAAGAAACCAGAAACGGGGTTCAGCGGGCGAACGCCGATGCTCAGAGCTTGCCCACGCCGGTCAGCGCGAGCTTGAACTTGACCTGCACGTCGTCGGCCACCATGGACGTATCGGCCCACTCGTTCTCGCCGATCTTGAAGGCCAGGCGCTTGATGGCGAAGGCACCGGTGGCCGTGGTGGTCGCGCCGCTCTGGGCCAGCGTGACGGGCACGGTGACGTCCTGCGTGGCGCCCTTGATGCTGAGCTTGCCGGCCACTTCGTATTTACCAGCGCCCACGGCCTTGATGGCGGTGGACTGGAACGTGGCCTGCGGGAACTTGGGCACGTTGAACCACGTGGCCTTGGGCAGTTCGGCGTCGGACTCCTTGACGCCCAGGGTGGCGCTGCCGGTATCGACGGTGAAGGCGATCTTGCTGGTGGCCAGCTTGGCCGGATCGAACGCGACCTGGGCATCAAACTTTTTGAACTTGCCTTCCACCGGCACGCCCATCTGCTTGCTCACGAAGGTGATCTCGCTTTGCTCGGGCACGAGCTTTTGCTGGGCCAATGCCGGTGCGGCCGCCAGCAGCGTGGTGGATGCCAGCGCGAGGCCAGCCAGCGTCATCGAATATTTCATGGACAGGACTCCGTCAGTCAACAACAAACCAAACATTCAGGAAGAACCGGCCGCGAGACCGGAAACCCCGGCGCCTGCACGGCCAGCGAAACGATCGATCAGCCCCGGCCCGGCAGCATGCGCGACAGCAGCCCGTCGCGGTCGATGACTTGGTGCTTGACCACGGCCGCCACGTGCAGCACGACCAGCGCCGCCAGGGCATAGGCGGTGATTTCATGCCAGGGCTTGATGGCCTCGGCCAGCTCGGGGCTCACGGGCACAAAGCTGGGCAGCGGCAGCACGCCCAGGAACACGATGGGAAAGCCGGCCGCCGAACTGTAGGCCCAGCCGACCAGCGGCACGATGAAAAAGAGCGCGTACATCAGGTGGTGCGTACCGTGGTGCGCGATGTGCTGCCAGCGGGGCATGGCCGCCTGCACGGCCGGCGGCAGCGCGGGGGGGCGGTGCGTGAGGCGCCAGATCAGCCGCAGGGTGGACAGCGCCAGGATCGTCACGCCGGCCCACTTGTGCCAGTTGTAGAGCTTCAGGCGCTGGGGCGAGAAAGGCAGGCCCGTCATGTACCACCCCACCGCGAAGATGCCGATGAGCGCCAGACCGAGGATCCAGTGCAGGGCGATGGCCGTGGCACCGTAGCGGAACGATCGTGGCAGAGGAGGTGTCATGGAGGGTGGTCTGGGTTTCGTGGGGTGGAATGCTGCGATGCAACACTCAGGCATGGCGCAGTGTAGATAGCCTTTTGTGCGCCAAGTTTCAATGGAATTGACGCAATGGTTCAAAAAATGTGAATGCTCAACCCACCTGGGCGACAGCGATGAAGGCGCCTGCAGGGAGCGGCGAGCACAGCAAGGGCTTGCAGCCCAGCCCGAAGAC
This sequence comes from Acidovorax sp. KPB24-07, assembly GCF_057543315.1. Taxonomy (NCBI): domain Bacteria; kingdom Pseudomonadati; phylum Pseudomonadota; class Betaproteobacteria; order Burkholderiales; family Comamonadaceae; genus Acidovorax; species Acidovorax sp. KPB24-07. Next base: position 556 of record NZ_BAAJYS010000094.1, on the reverse strand, counting down.
TACCCGCCCCATCGGGATCGGCCAAGCCCTCGACGAGGGGCCTGCGTGAAGGCCCTGGCCTGCTTGCCTTGGTCGGGCAAGCGGAAAACAGCGAGAAACGCGAACGCAGCGCGGATCCCTCGGCAAAAAATGGCCGCCGGCGCCGGGGCCTCCAGCGCGGGCAGCGATCCAAGCACGGGCCTTCCGGCGACGGATCGCGGGAAGGCCGTGTCGGGTGTCTGGCCCTAAGGCCACTCCCAGTCTGTCAGCGCCCCCGGTCTTCAGTCCTGGATGCGCGCGATGGCCGTGCCGGCCGCGTGGTAGCTGCCGGCCGCCGCGCTCAGCGCGATCGTGCCCGCGCGGTGCGCGGTGACCTGCATTTCCATCTTCATGGCTTCCATCACGGCGATCACGTCGCCCTTGGCCACGGTGTCGCCTTCGGCCACTTTCCAGGTCTGCAGCGTGCCGGCGATGGGGGCGCGACGGCATTGGGGTCCTGTTCCGCCTTGTCGCCGCCGCCCGCGCCCGGTGCAGCCGGGGCGCCGCCCGGCACGGACTGCAGGCCGCGCAGCAGCTC